>NZ_AJVM01000066.1:0-112901 GCF_000281735.1 Rhizobium sp. AP16
CCAGCCAGTTCGACGATCTGGATACCGGCAAGTTCTTCATGCGAGTGAGCTTCATCTCCGAGCAAGGTGTCGGACAGGAGGCGCTGGTCGAGGGTTTTAAGCCGATCGCTGCCAAGTTCGAGATGGAAGCCGAGATCCATGACACCCAGAAGCGCATGAAGGTGCTGTTGATGGTGTCGCGCTTCGGCCATTGTCTCAACGACCTGCTCTACCGCTGGAAGATCGGCGCACTGCCGATCGACATCGTCGGCGTCGTCTCCAACCATTTCGAATACCAGAAGGTGGTGGTCAACCACGACATCCCCTTCCACCATATTCCGGTGACCAAGGCCAACAAGCCGCAGGCGGAAGCAAGGATCATGGAGGTGGTCGAGCAGACCGGCACGGAGCTGATCGTGCTCGCCCGCTACATGCAGATCCTGTCTGACTCGATGTGCCAAAAGATGTCGGGGCGGATCATCAACATCCACCATTCGTTCCTGCCGAGCTTCAAGGGAGCAAACCCCTACAAGCAGGCCTATGAGCGCGGTGTAAAACTGATCGGGGCGACGGCGCACTACGTCACCGCCGATCTGGACGAGGGGCCGATCATCGAGCAGGACACGGCGCGCATCACGCATGCGCAGTCGGCGGACGATTACGTCTCGATCGGCCGGGATGTGGAGAGCCAGGTGCTGGCGCGCGCCATCCATGCCCATATCCACTACCGCACCTTCCTCAACGGCAACCGCACCATCGTCTTCCCGGCAAGCCCCGGAAGCTATGCATCCGAGAGGATGGGGTGAGGGATGACTGCGATGACTGCGGCAACCGTGATCGACGGCAAGCAGGTGGCGGCTTCGGTGATCGAGGCGGTGAAGACGGCAACGTCTGCGCTGGAGAGGGATGCAGGCGTGAAGGCCGGTCTTGCGGTGGTGATCGTCGGGGATGATCCAGCCAGCCACAGCTATGTGACTTCGAAGAGCAGGATGGCCAAGGAATGCGGCTTCAAGTCCATCCAGCACACGCTGCCGGCCGAGACGACGCAAGAGGAACTGGCAGATCTCGTCCAGTCGCTGAACGAAGACCCATCCATCCATGGCATCCTGGTGCAGCTGCCGCTGCCGAAGCATCTGAACTCGGAGCCGATCATCCAGTCGATCCGGCCTCAGAAGGATGTCGACGGACTGCATGTGGTCAATGCCGGCAAGCTTGCCACCGGCGATCTCGCCACGGGATTGATCTCCTGCACCCCGGCCGGTGCCATGCTTTTGGTGCGCCGCATCCACGGCGAGGACTTGTCGGGTCTGAACGCCGTGGTCATCGGCCGCTCCAACCTGTTCGGCAAGCCGATGGCGCAGCTTCTCCTCAACGCCAATGCGACGGTGACGACGGCACACTCAAGGACGAAGGACTTGGCCACGGTTGCCCGCACGGCGGATATTCTGGTGGCGGCCGTTGGCCAGCCGCAGATGGTCAAGGCCGACTGGATCAAGCCGGGCGCGACGGTGATCGATGTCGGGATCAACCGGATTGCGGCGCCTGAGCGCGGCGAGGGCAAGAGCAGGCTGGTTGGCGATGTCGCCTTTGCCGAAGCCTCCGACGTTGCTGCTGTGATCACACCGGTTCCCGGTGGTGTCGGGCCGATGACCATCGCCATGCTGATGGCCAATACCGTCATTGCCGCGTATCGGGCAGCCGGCAAGAGCGCGCCAAAGTTCTGACTGCGAATGTTGCCGGATAGGCCGACAAAAAACTTGAGGAGCGGCTTGCCACGGCGCGAAAGACGAATATAGTCAGGAAATAAATATTCCATAGAAGAAAATGAGGGAACGAAATGGCACTATCATGGCGTTTCTCCGCCTTGGCGGACCGGCATCGCGCTTTGGGATCGAAACTCGAGGACTGGAGCGGCATGGGAACCGCCTGGACCTATGAGAAGGACATGTCGGAAGAGCATGTCGCGATCCGCACCAAGGCCGGCATCATGGATGTTTCCGGCCTGAAGAAGGTGCATCTGGTCGGCCCGCATGCGATCGCCGTCCTCGACTCTATCACCACCCGCGACATGTCGAAGATCTATCCTGGTCGCTCGGTCTATGCGGCCATGCTGAACGATCGCGGCTACTTCACCGACGACTGCATCGTCTACCGCACCGGCCCGAATTCCTGGATGTTGGTTCACGGCTCCGGCTCCGGTCACGAGGAGCTCGTCAAGCAGGCAGCGGGCCGCAACTGCGCCGTCCTCTTCGATGACGACCTGCACGATCTGTCGCTGCAGGGACCGGTCGCGGTCGACTATCTAGCCAAATATGTGCCCGGCATCCGCGACCTCAAATATTTCCACCACATGCAGACGACGCTGTTCGGCGCGCCGGTGATGATCTCGCGCACCGGCTATACCGGCGAGCGCGGCTATGAGATTTTCGTGCGTGGCCAGGACGCTCCGATGGTCTGGGACCGCATCGTCGCGGAAGGCAAGGAGATGGGGATCATCCCCTGCTGCTTCAGCGTCCTCGACATGCTGCGCGTCGAAAGCTACCTGCTCTTCTATCCCTACGACAATTCGCAGATGTATCCCTTCGCCGACCAACCGCCCGGCGACAGCCTCTGGGAACTCGGTCTCGATTTCACCGTCAGCCCCGGCAAGACCGGCTTCCGGGGCGCCGAGGAACATGCTCGCCTCAAGGGCAAGGAACGCTTCAAGATCTTCGGCATGCTGATCGATGCCGACGGCCCGGCCGATCTCGGCGATGAGGTCTTTGCCGACGGCAAGAAAGTCGGCGTCATCACCTGCCCGTGCTATTCGGCGCTGACGAAAAAATCCATGGCGATCGCCCGCCTCGATGTCGACAAAGCGGTTCAGGGCACGAAGCTCGAGGTGCGCGGCAAGAGCTTGAAGGCAAGCGCGATTGCCCACACGCTGCCCTTCGATGATCCGGAAAAGAAGAAGAGGACGGCCGTGGGTTAAGGAGGCGCGCCTATGCTCGTCGAAGGCATCAAGAGCCGACCGGTCTACAAGGGCCTCTCCATCCAGCCGCACGCCCGGCGACACATTTTTGCGCTTGAAGGCGAGGGGGCGAACGCCCTCCTCGACCAGAAGTCCTCACTTGACGATACCGCCCTGTCGCGCAGCGAGATCCTTTATGTCGCCCGCGGTTCGCAGGGTAAGGGTCACGACGAGACCTTGCGCCGGCTCGGCGCCGATATGTTCTTTACAGCGCCGACGATAGCGACGCTGCTCTTTCGCCTGAAGGGGTCGCTTGCGACAGCCCATATGGGCACGCGGCTTTATATCGCCGGCACGGAGGGCTTCATTGGCCAGGCGATGATGGTGGCGCTCGACTACGGCATGGACCATGCCTCGATCGTCACGGAACATCGCGGTTCGCTGGCACGTCGCGTGCAGTGCGTCCATTGCAAGGGTATCACCGAGGATGTCACCCATAGTCCCTTTGCCTGCGGCCATTGCGGACTTCCACTCTTGGTGCGCGATCACTATTCGCGTCGCCTCGGCGCTTTCCAGGGCGTCAATATCGATGCGGAAGAGCCCGGCAGCGCGCCTGATCCAGAGGAGTTGTTCCTGTGAGTGGTGGTACCGAAATTCCCGTCCGCGTGGCGAAGGTGACGCCGATCGCCCACCGCATCAAGCGCTTCCGTTTCGAGCGCCTTGACGGCAAGCCCATGCCTTATTTTTCTGGCGGCGCCCATGTCATCGTTTCGATGAATGACGCTGGCCATATCAGGCGCAACGCCTATTCGCTGATGTCGCCGCCGCATGATTGCTCGGGCTATGAGGTCAGCGTGCTGCATGTCGAGGATTCGCGCGGCGGCTCCACCTTCATGCATGAGAAAGTCAGCGAAGGTGACGAGCTGAGGGTCAGCTATCCGGTCAATCTCTTCCAGCCGGACTGGCGCGGCCGCAAGCATCTGCTGATCGCCGGTGGCATCGGCATCACACCCTTCATCGCCATGATGGAGCAATTTTCCCGTGAGGGCGCCAATTTCGAGCTGCATTATGCGGTGCGCTCGCTCGATCGTGGCGCCTATTGCAAGGATCTCGTTGCGCGCTACGGCCCACATCGGGTGAAGATCTATTGCGACGCGGAAAAGAACTACATTCCGCTCGCCCGCCTGCTCGACAGCCAGCCGCTCGGCACACATCTCTATGTCTGCGGCCCCTCGGGCATGATCGACGGCGTGCTGAAAACGGGTCTTGAGGCTGGCTGGCCGGAACAGAACCTGCACTCCGAACGCTTCCTCTCCTCGCAGCCCGGCAAGCCCTTTTCGATCGAGCTGATGCGCTCCGGCAAGACCGTGCATGTCGGCCATCACGAGAGCATATTGGAAGCGGTCGAGGCGGCGGGCGTCGACGCACCTTTCCTCTGTCGCGGCGGTGCCTGCGGCCAGTGCGAGACGGCGGTTGCCGCCTGCGAGGGCAAGCTTCTGCACCACGACGTCTATCTGACTGACGAAGAAAAGGCCTCCGGCCGCAAGGTGATGATCTGTGTCTCCCGCTTCGAGGGAAACACGCTGCATCTCGACCTCTAGGCACCGAACCGATACCCAGGAGAACGGACATGGCAATCGCCTTCAAGCAGGAAACGTTCCGGGACGATTTCAGCTATCGCAACAGTCCGGAAAACATCCGGCGCTTTCCGTTCCCCTTCGACCGCGACGAGTACATGTATTCCGTCAACATGGAACCGCATGTGAAGGGGCAAGTTGGCACGGTCTATGAAAGCCTGATCGACGTCGACGAGCACTATGTCGCCGAAATGCGCGACCGGGCACTGGTGCTGAAGGAGGATCCGCTACGCTACCAGGCGCTGCCGCATATGATGTCGGCGCAGTGGGATACGCTGGAACTGCTGATGGAGGAACAGGCAGCCGGCTACCCCGAGCATTTCACGCTGATCAAGAACGGCGATCAATGGCGCTGGATCAACCGGCCGCTCGGCATCGACGACACATTCACTTTCGGCGACGCATCGACGCTGCCCTATGAGCCCTTCGAATATATCACCCGCCAGGCCCAGGGCGATTTCTGCATCGTCGACCAGCGCGACAACAATCTCTGGATGGACGCCGGCATGGTCACGACCCAGGCCGACTGGTCGCTCGATTTCGACATCGGCATGAATTTCATGGAATGGCACGGTCCGGTGCCGCTCGCTCACCAGATCGGCGTCTTCGACCGCGCGCTGAAATTCCTGTTGAACCTGCAGCAGGGCAAGCCGACGCGCCGGTTCAACTGGACGATGACGATCAACCCCCGCCTCGATACCAGCCCGGAGAACTATCCGAAATGGGGTCCGGACCGCCTGACAGTGACGCCGCAAAATGTCGGCGAGAAGGTGCATCTGCGTGTTGAGCTGCAGAGCCTCTGGCGCCTGCCGCGCTCGAACGCCATCCTCTTCGTCATCCGCTGCTATCTGATGAACATGGACGAGCTGGTGACCGTGCCGAAATGGGCGCGCCGCTTCCCGCGCGTGCTGCGCACGCTGCCGCCGGAGCTCATCGACTACAAGGGCCTGACGCGGTTCCGCGAAATGACGATCGACTGGCTTTCGAAATATGACGATGGGGCGCCGACCAGCCCGGGCACTTTTCCGGATTGACGCCTACGACGCGCCAAGACGACCGCATGCGATAAAAATTCGATACAATCGAAAGGGGAATGCTTCATGACAAGAGTTGCCGTCATCGGCGCCGGTCCTTCCGGCCTGGCCCAGTTGCGGGCCTTCCAGTCGGCGGCCCAGAAGGGCGCTGCGATCCCGGAGGTCGTCTGCTACGAAAAGCAGTCCGACTGGGGCGGGCTTTGGAATTATACTTGGCGCACTGGCCTCGACGAATATGGTGAACCGGTCCATGGCAGCATGTATCGCTACCTCTGGTCGAACGGCCCGAAGGAATGCCTGGAATTTGCCGACTATACGTTCGAGGAGCATTTCGGCAAGCCGATCGCCTCCTATCCGCCGCGTGCCGTGCTCTGGGACTATATCAAAGGCCGCGTCGAGAAGGCCGATGTCCGCAAATGGGTCCGCTTCAGCACGCCGGTTCGCATGGTGCGCTTCGACGAAGAGACAAAGAAGTTCACGGTGACGGCGCATGATCGTGTCGAGGACCGGATGTACGATGAGGAATTTGACTATGTCGTCGTCGCCAACGGTCACTTCTCGACGCCGAACGTGCCCTATTTCGAGGGCGTGAAGACCTTCAACGGCCGTGTGCTGCATGCCCATGACTTCCGCGATGCGCTGGAATTCAAGGACAAGAACGTGCTGATCGTCGGCCGCAGTTATTCGGCCGAAGATATCGGCTCGCAATGCTGGAAATACGGCGCGAAATCGGTGACGACGAGCTACCGCTCGAAGCCGATGGGCTTCAAGTGGCCGGAGAATTTCGAGGAGAGGCCGCTGCTGACCAAGCTTGAGAACAAGACGGCGCACTTCCTCGACGGCTCGAAAAAGGAAGTGGATGCGCTGATCCTGTGCACCGGATACCAGCACCATTTCCCCTTCCTGCCCGACGAACTGCGCCTGAAGACCGCCAACCGTCTCTGGGCCGATCACCTCTACAAGGGCGTGATCTACGACAAGAACCCGCATCTCTTCTACATCGGCATGCAGGACCAGTTCTACACCTTCAACATGTTCGACGTGCAGGCCTGGTGGGCGCGCGACGTCATGATGGGGCGTATCAAGCTGCCCACGGAAGAGGAGCTGAAGGCGAATTTCGACATGTGGCGCGCCCGCGAGGAGACGCTGGAGGATGCCGAGCAGATGATTTGGTATCAGGGCGACTATGTGAAGGAGCTGCTTGCCGAGACCGACTATCCGAGCTTCGACATTGAAGGCACCAACAAGACCTTCATGGAATGGGAGCACCATAAGGCAGAGAACGTCATGGGCTTCCGCGACCATGCCTACCGTTCGTTGATGACCGGCAACATGTCGCCGACGCATCATACGCCCTGGGTCGAGGCGCTTGACGATTCCATGGAGGAATATCTACGCAATTGATGCCCTCCCAAGCGTTGCGTAACCGGCAAGGGTCGTTCATCGCGACCCTTGCCGGCGTGTTTGAGAAGAGACGAAGCAATTTGATCCGCAACTCCTTTTTCTTCGGGCATGGTCGTCATGGATTTCCAAACAAGCATTCTCGGCCGCATGAACGGCTTTCTCTATCGCTGCCGCGCGGATGAAAATTATACAATGCTGGAGATGACCGACGGCATCGAGCGCGTCTTCGGCTATCCAGCAGATGAGATCATCGGTAACCGCACACGGACATTCACCTCCATCATGTGCGAAGACGACGTGCCGGTCATGGATGAGGTCGTCGGCAGGGCGCTGGAAAACCATACCGACTGGACGATGGAATATCGCATTCGCCACAACGAAGGCCATTTCATCTGGGTGACGGAGACCGGCGGCGGCGTATGGGACGAGGCTGGGGAACTGCTTTATCTCGAAGGCAGCATTATCAATATCGAGTCGCTCTATCAGCGCATCGACGAACAGACCGCCGACATGCGGGTGACGGCCTCCAAGACCGGCGAGATATTGCAGTCGCTACGCTATCTG
This sequence comes from Rhizobium sp. AP16, assembly GCF_000281735.1. Classification (NCBI taxonomy): domain Bacteria; kingdom Pseudomonadati; phylum Pseudomonadota; class Alphaproteobacteria; order Hyphomicrobiales; family Rhizobiaceae; genus Rhizobium; species Rhizobium sp. AP16. The sequence goes on from NZ_AJVM01000066.1 coordinate 7,569, forward strand.
AAACTGCTCGCCGTCAATGCCGGCATCGAAGCCGCGAGAGCCGGAACGGCGGGGTCCGGTTTTGCCGTGCTGGCCGCGGAAATGCGGACGCTTGCCAACTCCTCGGAAGAGGCGGCGCGCGCGATCTCGAATGCCCAGCGTAAGGCGGAGTAAGCGATAGGTTACGAACGCGGTCGCGTCTTCTGCGGGTCGTAATGCGATAGCGGCACGATGGTGGCCGGCAGACGCTTCTGATGGCCATCGAGCTTGCCGATCTCGACCTTCGTGCCGACACCCGCATGCTGAACGTCGATACGGGCGAGCGCGATGGTTTTGCCGAGGATCGGTGAACGCGTGGCGCTGGTGATGACGCCGACCTGCGCGCGGCCGATATGGATGCAGTCGCCATGGCCGACCGCTTCATTGGCCTGGACATCGAGGCCGACCATCAGATGGCGCGGGTTTTCCTTGCGGCGGATCAGCGCCTCGCGGCCGATGAAATCATCCTGCTTGGATTTCAGCGGCACGGTGAAACCGATGCCGGCCTCGAAGGGATCGGTCTGGTCGGTGAACTCGTGATGGGCGAAGATCAGGCCCGCCTCGATGCGGACCATATCCAGCGCTTCGAGCCCCATCGGTTTTAGCCCATATGGTTCCCCGGCCTTCCAGACGGCGTCGAAGACGGTGAGTGCATCCTTCGGATGACAGAAGATTTCATAGCCGAGTTCGCCGGTATAGCCCGTGCGCGAGACGACGACGGGTGCACCTTCGAAGCCGCCAATGCGGCCGACGGCGAAGCGGAACCATTCGAGCTCGCCGATCGTCGGCTGGCGCGGTGCCGTCCAGATGATCTCCTTCAGGATATCGCGGCTTTTCGGACCCTGGAGAGCGATATTGTGCATCTGGTCGGTGGATGAGCGGACCCATGCCTTGAAGCCCTTCTTCTCCGCCTGTTCGCGCAGCCAGATGCCGCTATAGTCGTCGCCGCCGATCCAGCGGAAATTCTTGTCGCCGAGACGGAAAAGCGTGCCGTCGTCGATCATCCCACCGTTTTCGTAACACATTGCGGAATAGACGACCTGGCCGGTCGAAAGCTTGCGGACGTCGCGTGTCAGGCAATATTGCAGCAATTCCTCGGCATCCGGTCCCGTCACCTCGAACTTGCGAAGCGGCGAAAGGTCGATGACGACCGCTCTTTCGCGGCAGGCCCAATATTCCTCGACCGGCCCTTCGGAGGAAAAGCGGTTCGGCAGCCAAAAGCCGCGATATTCGGTGTAGTCCCGCGTGAGAGCAGAGAGGCGGGGGTGGAACGCGGTTTCGCGCGTCAGTTCGGCGTCGGCTTCAGGGGTCATGCGATAGGCTACCGCTCGTGTGAATTTCTCTTTTCCGGAAAAGGTGCGGACGTGGATATCCGTCGGGTCCCAGCCGTTCGCCGCGTCGATGTCGTCGGGGCAGGAGGAGGAGACACAGACGAGATCGGTCAACGCCCGCATCAGCACATAGTCGCCCGGCCGCGACCAGGGCTCATCGAGATAGAGCTGATTATTGTGGTCGATATTGGTGTTGTAGAAATAGTTTAGCGCTTCCCATCCCTTGCGGCCGGCAATGCCGTAGGGCGCCAGCGCCGCGTTGAAATTGTCGGTGCAATTCACATGGCCGGGATAGCCCATGTCGTCGTAGTAGCGCGAATTGCAGGCGGTCGCGAAGGCATCGTGGCGACCGACCGTATCCTGGACGACCTCCACCAGCGGCTCGAAATCGCGGTCGAAGGCTTTCGACGGCAGGCCGGGCGCGGGATAGCTGCGGCCGAGCAGGGTGCGGGTGACGGTGGAATCGAGCGCGAGATCGAGCCCCTTGTCCACCTTGCGGGCGGCAAATGCCTGGAAGTCGGTGCATTGCCGGCCGTAGACGTCGATGATCTGGATAAACTCGCCGGCGCGGACGAAATAGGCAGACGCCGTCGCAGCCCTGATGCGGATATCCTCGATCGGGTCGGCCAGGGGCTCCGGCAGGGCGGAGGCATAGTCGCGAATGAGTTGGCTGCGCCGGATCCTAACTTCGATCGGCGTGACGGTTTCCTGTGCCTCCGGCGACATGGCGTCGCCCGGAGCGGCGACAATCAGCAGGCCTTTGAGCGCGATGGTGAATTCAGCCGTGCTGCCGGGCGTCGATGCTGCTCCGAAGAGGCTGACAGCGCCGGCCTTGGCGAGATCGGCACCACGCCGCTGCAAGACGGCGCGCGTGCGCTGGGCGCCTTCCTCCTCGGAGGACAGAATGGATTTGAGGCCATCCGCATGACCACTGAAAGCCGTACCGAGGCCTGCCGATTGAAACCGTCCTTTCTCGTCAAGGAAGGACAGCTCGCAGGCCTGCCCGCCTTCGCTGTCGGTTACGGTGATATGGTCGCCTGGCTCGACGCGCACGACCAGCGATCCGCCGCCCTTGCAGCGGTAGCGCTCGGTATTCGGCGGCAGCGCCGGAATGCCGGGATAGCGGATGATGCTGGCCGAAACGGGCCGCACTCCGGCAGTCGTCGGATGGAGATCTCGCATGCAGCCCTCTCGGGAAACGTTGTGCCTCCCGGCACTCGAATCATGCTGACAAAATGCCTTCCGAAAGTAAAGGGATATTGACTAAAAAGAAAATATCTTCACTATCTATAAAGGGCCTAGACTCGGAAATCCGTGCAGGAAACACGGATCTTCAAAACCACCGGCGGGCCTGAAATGCCATGGGAGGCACGTTCAGGGAGACGTACGACAGATACGTCCGGAACAATAAATGGGGAACTGCACCGATGACGGATATTGTGGACGCCAGCGCTCCTGCTGGCACCGAAGGTAAGCTTATACGCGCGCTCGACTGGAAGGGCGCGTTCTGGGTGGCTGCGGGCGTGCCGCCGCTTGTTCTTTTCTCCATCGGCGGTATTGCCGGCACGACGGGCAAGCTTGCCTTCGCCGTCTGGATCATTTCGATGGTCATGGGGTTCCTGCAATCCTTCACCTACGCGGAAATCGCCGGCATGTTCGGCAACAAGTCCGGGGGTGCCTCGGTTTACGGCGCGACCGCATGGCTGCGTTATTCGAAATTCATCGCGCCGCTTTCCGTCTGGTGCAACTGGTTTGCCTGGTCGCCGGTGCTTTCCCTCGGCTGCGCCATCGCGGCCGGTTATATTCTCAACGCCTTCTACCCGATCCCGGCGGCGGATTCGCAGGCTGTTGTCGCCTGGATCAGCGCTCATGCCACATCCATCGCGGCCGATAGCCCGCGCGTTGCCGAATACATCGCCGCCCATGCCGGCACCGCGCCGGCGGATGCCGTTACCGCGCTGCTCAGCGCCGACGGTGTTGCTGCACTAACGCCGGCGATCCGCAGCTGGTCGCTCATCAGCTTCAATATTCCGTTCCTTGCGACGGCCAACGTCAATGCCACCTTCTTCATCGGTGGCATCCTGATGCTGATCATCTTCGCGATCCAGCATCGCGGCATTTCGGAAACAGCAAGCGTTCAGAAATGGCTGGCGATCATCGTTCTCGTGCCGCTGCTGATCATCGGCCTCTATCCGATCGTTAGCGGCCAGATCGTCGCTTCCAACGTCACTGGCCTCGTGCCGCCGACAGCCGCCTATGCCGGCTCAGACGGCACCTGGAGCAATGGCGGCTGGACGCTCTTCCTCGGCGGCCTTTATATCGCGGCGTGGTCGACCTACGGCTTCGAAACAGCCGTCTGCTACACCCGTGAGCTCAAGAATCCGAAGACCGACACCTTCAAGGCGATCTTCTACTCCGGCCTCGTCTGCTGCCTGTTCTTCTTCCTCGTGCCCTTCGCCTTCCAGGGCGTGCTCGGTCATGCGGGCATGCTGGCGCCCGGGATCGTCGATGGCACCGGCGTTGCTGAAGCGCTCGGCGGCCTGATCGGCGCTGGCCGCATCGTCACCCAGCTGCTTGTCATCCTGATGATCCTGGCGCTCTTCCTGGCCATCATGACGGCGATGGCCGGTTCCTCGCGCACGCTCTACCAGGGCTCGAAGGACGGCTGGCTGCCGAAATATCTCGACCACGTCAACGAGAACGGCGCTCCGACCCGGGCAATGTGGACGGACTTCGCCTTCAACCTCTGCCTTCTTGCGATCGCCTCGGATGCAAGCGGCTACTTCTTCGTGCTGGCCGTCTCCAATGTCGGCTACATCATCTTCAACTTCTTGAACCTGAACTCCGGCTGGATTCACCGCATGGACTCCGGCCATATCGAGCGTCCGTGGAAGGCACCGACTTGGCTGATCGGCCTCAACACCATCCTCGCCTTCGTCAACGCCCTCTTCCTCGGCGCCGGCGCCAAGGTCTGGGGCTACGCTAACGCGCTTTGGGTCGGCTTCGCCTTTGCGGCGCTGATCCTGCCGGTCTTCGCCTATCGGCATTATGTGCGCGACGGCGGCAAGTTCCCGGCCGGCGCCATGGACGATCTCGGCCTGGTCGGCCAGGATCTCGGCGTCAAGAAGGCGGGCATCCTGCCCTACCTGGCAATCGCCGGCGGCCTTGCCATCGTGCTGTTCGCCAACTGGTTCTTCCAGCTGCCGGCGTAGGGCCGAACCAAGCGGTACCGACATTTCCCCTGCCGCGGCTGACGCGGCAGGGATTTATTTTGTTGGCAGTGCGCGCAGGCGCACTATGCGATATTGTTAGTTCTTGTTAGGGCTGTTATAAATAGACGATGAAAACCGAGCCAATGAGAACCCTCACTATCTCTCTCTCTCCTCAGCAGGTGGCCCGTTTGCACGATGCTGTTGAATCCGGAGCTTATGCCTCCAATAGCGAGGTGGTTCGGGATGCCCTGCGTTTATGGGAGCAGCGCGAAGAAATTCGTCTCTTGGAAATCAACCGTCTCAAGAGAGCATATGACGAGGGCATGGCAAGTGGCGAAGGCCGTGAGGTCGATGCCAAAACCCTTCTGGCGGAGTTGAAGGCGGAAATCCGTCGCGGTGGCTAAATACATTCTAAGCCCCAAGGCAGAGGAAGATCTGCGCCAGATATGGTGTACAATCGCGCCGGACAATGAACGGGCAGCGGATGCCCTTCTCACGCGGATTTTGGACAAGGCCGAGCTTGCGGCAGGACAGCCTCTCATGGGGTCTCGTCGGCCGGAATTGAGCCCCACAGCGCGAATCCTCATTGAGGGGCGTTATGTCGTCATCTACGAGCCGATGACTTACGGGATCTTTGTCGTTGCGGTCGTCTATGGGCCGCGCGACGTTGAAAACTGGTTGAGCTGAGACAGGCTCTAGTGCCTGATGTCGGGACTGAGAGCAAGTCTGCGCAGCTCGGAAAATTGCATCCTACCGATGTGCGGAAAGCACCGCCTCGCGCGACAGATACCCAACTCTGTCACCGCTCTCCCCCTTGACATCGAGACCCTGCAGGTCATCGGCAAGGATCAGCGCCAGGGCGTCATGAAGACTGGCGCTGGGGCTGATGGAGGCAGCGGAAACCTCAGTTGCGGGCGGCGCCATGACGCTTGCGACTTCGATCAGGCTCAGGCGCTTGATTGCCCGGTCCGGTCCGAGGAAGCTTTCCACGAAGTCGTTTGCGGGACGGGCAAGGATCGCTTCCGGCGTATCATATTGCAGCAGGCGGCCGTCGCGCATGATGGCGATGCGGTCGCCCATCTTGATCGCCTCGTCGATGTCGTGGGTGACGATGACCACCGTCTTGCTGACTTTTCTCAGAATCTGCCGGAATTCGTCCTGTAGCCGCACGCGGGTGATGGGATCGATCGCGCCGAAGGGCTCGTCCATCAGCATGATGGCGGGATCGGCGGCGAGCGCCCGGGCAAAGCCGACCCGCTGCCGCTGTCCGCCGGAAAGCTCGTGCGGCAGGCGGCGGCGCATGATCGCCGGATCGAGGCCGACCAGATCAAGAAGCTCGTCGATGCGGCGGTCCGTCCTTGCCTTGTCCCAGCCGAGCAGGCGCGGCACCGTCGCGACATTGCGCTCGATCGTCATATGCGGGAAAAGTCCGACCTGCTGGATGACGTAGCCGATGCTGCGGCGAAGCTGCTTCTGATCGGTCTCCGCCACATCCCGTCCATTGACCAGCACGCGGCCGCGCGTCGGCGTTTCCAGCCGGTTGATCATTCGCATGGTCGTCGTCTTGCCGCAGCCCGAGGGGCCGATCAGCGCGACGGTCGTGCCCGTTTCGATCTCAAGCTCGAGGGTGTCGACGGCGTGGCGCTCGCTTCCCTCATAGTTCTTGGTGACATGGTCGAGTCGTATCATGGCAATGGCCTTCCGCGGTCATCGTCTTTGAGTGAAAAATCGCTCCAGCCAGCCGAAGGTGAGTTCGGCGAGGATGGCGAGAAGGGCGATGGGAAGTGCGCCGACCAGCAGGCGCGGCATGTTCATGATGGCGATGCCGGCATTGATGAAATCACCTAGCCCGCCGCCGCCGATGAAGGAGGCAAGGGCCGCGCCGCCGATCACCTGGATGGCGCTGGTGCGAACGCCGGCGAGGATCGAGGGTACGGAAAGCGGCGCTTCGATCTGCCAGAGGATGTCACGGCGTCCCATGCCCATGCCGCTGGCGGCATCAAGAAGGGCGGGGTCGATTTCGCGGATGCCGACGATCGTGTTGAGCAGGAGCGGCGGCACCGCCAGCACGACAAGCGCGATGACCGAGGGCAGCAGCCCGATGCCGAGAAAGGGCATGGCCGCCGAGAGGATCGCCAGGCTTGGAATGGAGCGCAGCGAACCGGCTATGTTGACGGCGACGAAGGCGGCTCGTGGTATTCTGGCGACGAGGAAGCCAAGCGGGATCGCTATGACCAGTGCGATGCCGAGCGAGATCGCGCACATCAGCATGTGGCGGTTGAAGGCGCTGAAGAAAGTGCCGGGATTGCTGGCGATCCAGTGAAAGGCGTCGATCAGGATCATTCTGTCTACCACCCGCTGCGACGGCGGAGCATCTTTTCGATCGCTGCGAAGAGATAGTCGGTGAAAAGCGCCAGCGCCGAGGTGAGCAGGCCGCCGGCGAGGATCTTTTCCGGAAACCGCTGGTCGATGCCCTCGAAGATGATCACGCCGAGGCCGCCGGCATTGATATAGGCCGCAACGGTGGCAATGCCGATCACCGTAACCATGGCGATGCGGATACCGCCGACGATGAAGGGCATGGCGAGCGGCAGCTCGATCTCCCAGATGCGCCTGATGGTCCCGTATCCCATGCCGTGCGCGGCATCCAAGACGTCACGGGGGATGGCCTGGAAGCCGAGCCCGATATTGCGGATGAGGATCATCAGCGAATAGGCCGCAAGGCCGGTGATGGCGGGTGCCGCGCCGATGCCGAGGGTCGGAATGAGCAGGGCGAAAAGCGCAAGGCTCGGCACGGCGAAGAGGACGCCGGCCACGATGACGATGGCGCTGAAGGTGCGGGGCTTGCGCGCCGCCCATATGCCGACGATCAGCGAGATGATCAGCGCGATCCCGACGGACGAGAAGACGAGGTAGAGATGTTCCAGCAGGGCTTCGGCCAGCCGATCGATATTCTTCGGAACCCACTTCATCGGCAGGGTCCTTTGTTGGAGCGATGGCGGGCTTGTCTTGGTTTCACCATGACGCTCCCAGGGCTTCGTCGGTATCCCGCGCTCTTGCCGGCATCCGATCGTACGCCGCCATATCCGGCTCCGCGAAAGCGGCGAGGCCTAGCGAGGTAAGGATGGCTTGCCCTTCGTCGGTCCGATGCGCGTGAAGAAGCGCATGCTTGAGCGCCAGAACCGTGTCCGGCGGCAACTGCCGGGAGGCTACAAGCAGCGGGAAGGGTGCGGGCTTGGTCGTCGCGACGATGCGAAGCGGCGCGATCATCTCCGGCTCGTGCATGTCCAGCAGTTGATAGGCATAGGCATCGATCGCCCCAACATCGATCGTGCCGCTGCGGATCGCTTCCACGACGCCGCGCGGGTTGAGAAGCGGGCCGACCGTGTCGCGCACTTCTTTTGCATAGGGCTGTGTGGCGAGATATTCTCGCGGCGCATTATAGCCGGACTGCGAATCCCGCACCGTCCAGCCCCATCGCGCCTTTGCGAGATCGGCGTTTCCGAAGGCCGTGTCTCCGGCGGCGGCGATATGGCTCGCATAGACCGGCTGCCCGCCGGCCCAGTTCGCGAGCGAGATAGGGGCCACGAGCGGTATCGGCCGCTGTTCGGCGGCAAGCTTCGAGAAGGGGAAGCCGCACATGAAGACGACGCCCATATCCGGCCGCTCCCAGAGCGCGGAAAGAGGTGCGGGAGCAGCGTGGGGGATCACCTCGATCCTGATGCCGGATTGCGCACCGAGCCACGTAAAAAAGCCGTCCCAGAGCCCGCTTATCTTCGGGCTGAGATTATACATTCTCGAGCAGGCTACGGGCGGCGAGGCGGTCCTGGTCATTGCCGGTCACGCAAACCGCAGGCGCTGGCCGATATTCATCCGCTTGGCCTTGTCGACCATGGCCGCTCCGAGCGCGACATCGGTCGTGCTGAGGCCGCGATGCCAGAAGAGGATGGTTTCGTCGTCGCTCTCGCGGCCGGGCTTGGCGCCGCAAACGATCTGGCCGATTTCGGCATGCAGCGTCTCCGCCGTCACCTTGCCCTCGTCCACATGCCGGCGCAATGCGCCATAGGGCCGGCCGGGGCCGCACTGACCCCAATCGTCAACGACGACCTTGTCCATGATGTCGGTCAGATCGAATTCCAGCGCGCTCATCGTGCCGTAGGGAACGACGAAAGCGCCCTTCTTGACCCAGGAGGTTTTGAAGAGCGGCGTCGGTTCCGGCAGGCGGCTCGCCTCCACCATGATATCGGCGTCCTTCAGGCAGTCTTCCCAATTATCGGTAACGATGATCTTCTTGCCGAGATCCTGTTCCAGCCGGGTGGCGAAGGCGTCGCGGCTTTCGGGGCGGCGGGAATGGATGCGGATTTCCTCGAAATCGAAGAGATGGTCGAGCAGGCGCACATTCCAGTAGGCGGTGCCGCGCGCGCCGATATGGCCGAGCACCTTGCTGTCCTTGCGGGCCAGATGGCGGGCGCCGATGGCGGTGACGGCGCCGGTACGCATATCGGTGATCGCGGTGGCGTCGACGATCGCCTTCGGCACGCCGGTATGCGGATCGAAAAGGTTGAGCACCGCCAGTTCCGACGGCAGGCCCTGCTTGTAGTTGTCGACGAAATCGCCGACCACTTTGACGCCGGCATAGCCGAGCGATTTCACATAGCCGCGCAGCACGTTGAAATGCCCCTTGTCGGAGCTTTCGGGCACGAGATGCACGCGCGGCTCGATCACCGTCTCGCCGCGCCCCTGTGCATCCAGCGCCTTGCTGACGGCATCGAGGATTTCGTCATTGGTCAGCGCCAGTGCCTTGGCATCGATGGCGTTCAGATAGTCGATCCAGATTTCCTGCATTCCCGTTCTCCAGGATACCGCCGCTGGCGGTCACATCGATTGCTGCAAATTGCCGGCGATGGTGCCGGAAGGGAGCGCGGCGGGCTTAAAGTCCGTCGCGCTCCGAGACGATCAGGGAAGCAGACCCTTTTCCTTCAGGAAGGCTTCGGCCACGTCCTTGGGTTCCTCGTGGTCGTTCTCGACCTTGGCGTTAAGGACGCGCATCGTCGCATTGTCGAGATGGGAGCCGAGCGCTTCCAGCACGTCCTTCATTTTCGGATTGGCATCCAGTGCCTGCTGGCGGACGACGGGGGCGAGATAATAGGGCGGGAAGAGCCCCTTGTCGTCGTCAAGCGCGACCAGTCCCTTTGCGCCGATCTGCCAGTCGGTGGCGGCGCCATTGACGACGTCGATGTCTTTTTGGCCAAGCGCGTCATAACGCAGACCGAGCTTGGCGAACTGTTTGAATTCCTTGAATTCCGCGCTGTAGACGCGCTTCAGACCGGGCAAACCGTCTGCGCGGTCGGGAAATTCAGCGCCGCCGCCGAAGATCAACGTGCCCGATACCTTGGCAAGATCGGACAGCGTCTTCAGCTTGTCGGCATCGGCTGTTTCCTGGCGCACGACGATGACATAGCCATTGTTGATGCCGGTCGGCTTCAGCCAGGTGAGATTGAACTGCTTGGCGTAGAAATCCTTGACCTCATTATAGACCTTGCCCGGATCGGTGGACATCGTTCCCTTGACGACGGCGGAAAGCGCCGTGCCGGTATATTCGGGATAGAGGTCGATTGCGCCTGTGGTCAGCGCCTGTTGGGCAATCATCGTGCCGCCGAGATTGATCTTGCGCTCGACCTGGAAGCCGACCTTTTCGAGAAGAGCCGCGTACATTTCGGCGAGGATATATTGCTCGGTGAAATTCTTGCTGCCGACCTTGATGGGCTCCGCTGCGGCGGCGGGCTGGAAGGCGGAGGTGACCATCACAGCGGCTGCGATGGCGGACAGGATCGATAATTTCATCTTCATTCCCCTCTGGTTAAATGCGGTGGATCAATATTGATGCTGCAGCAAAATCAGTTTTGGTTTTTTCAATTCCCGCCCCGTCAGGCGGAGTTCCGGATCAGTTCGGATATGCGTTGGAAGTCCGGACCCTGGGCGCGATCCTCGCTGAGCGGTGGCACCTGTTCGCGAATTTGCCGATAGACATCCCGCGTACCTGTCCCAAGTTCGTTTCCCACGCCGCGCAGCTCCACGGCCTGGGCGGAGGCGATCAGCTCGATGGCAACGAGATAGCGTAGCCGCTCGATGATCGCTTCGGTCTTTGCAAGGACGCTCGGCGCCATCGATGCCTGATCCTCGACGCCGTCAGCCACCGGTATGGGCGTGAGCGAGATCGGCGCGGCGAAATGGCGAATTTCCGCCTCGAGCGCCGAGACGGTTTTCTGGACCGTGGCAAACCCGGTGCGGCTCTGGCCAAGCGGCGTCAGGAAGCGCGGCAGGTCCGACATGCCGGCCGACATGATCTTCATCGTGCGATAGGCGGTCCCCGCGGCGCAATGCGCCAGTGCCTGACCGAGCCGTTCCCATGCCAGCACGAAGGCGGTCATGTCGAAATTGCCGTGCGACAGCATCAGGCCTTCGTCGATCAGCACGACGGGATTGTCGCCGGAGCTGGCAATCTCGATCTCCGTTATCTGACGCGACTCGTCGATCGCATGGAGGAGGGCGCCCGAGACCTGCGGCGCGCAGCGGTAGCTCAAGGGATCCTGCAGCCGCCGCGCCGCGCCATCGGCCAGCAGGGAGCTTCCGGTCAGCAGATCACGAAGCCGAGCGGCCGCCTCGCGCTGGCCGAAGGCCGGCCGTGCCGCCAGCGCCCGGTCATCGAAGGCGGTCACATTGGCGCGGAAAGCCTCGAAATTCAGAGCGACGGCGGCAAGCGACCAGGTGAACAGCTGTTCGATATCTTCAAGGCAGAGGCAGGCCTTGCCGACGGACAGGCTGTTGGCGACGACGATCGCGTGCCCGTCCTTCGGCGCAAGACGAAGCGGTTCGAGCCCGGCTGTCATCAGCGCCTCGCCGGCTGCCATGACAGCGCCACCGATTTCCGCTTCGCCGTCGCCCAGAAGCGCTCTGCCCATATGCGCCAGCGGCGCAAGGTCGGCGGCACCGATCGAGCCGAGAGAGGGCACGACCGGATGGAAACCGGCATTCAATGCCGCGACGAGACCCGAAAATACCGGCAGCGACACGCCGGAGCCGCCAGCCGCCATTCCGGCGATCCGGACGGCCATCATTGCGCGCACGACGTCTCTCGGAAGGGGAGCCCCGACGCCGACGGCCCGCGCTTGCGGTACGCGCAGCTGGAAGGCCACGAGATCGTCGGTCGCCAGGCGTGTATCGACGCCCGCGCCGAGCCCGGTCGTCAGGCCGTAGACGGGCACATCGGATGCCGTGTAGCGATCGACGATGGCGCGCGCGGCAAGGATCTTGTGTTCGACATCGGAGGAAATCGTCACCCGGGCATTCCGCCTCGCAATGGCGGCGATGTCGCTCACCGTCGGAGCTGCTCCCGTGAAGGAGACGATGTTGCCGGCGGTGGTCATCCCTGCCTGCCCTCCAGAAGAGCGAGCGGCTTTGCCCGTCCCTTGCCGGAGCGCGCTTCCAGCCGGTACTTGTCGCCGGGATAGGAGAGCAGGGCGCAGGTGACGACGGCATCGCCGGACCATGTGCGGCGGAAGACCCTGAGGCAAGGCTGATCTGGCTTCATGCCCAGCAGTTTCCTCACCGTTGCATCCGGCTTCATCGCCTCGACGAAATGCTCGAATTCGGTGATCGGTGCCACCCGGGTCAGATATTCGTTCGGAGTGATCTCGTTGAAATCATTGGTGAGATAATCGGGTGCCACGACCGGATTGACATAGCGTTCCTCGACCTGGATCGGCTGATTGTCTTCCAGATGCACGATCAGCGTATGCATGACTTCGATACCGGGCTCGAGATCGAGCGACTGGGCGACGCTGGCGTCCGCCTTGATGCGGTCGGCAATCAGCACCTTGGCGGTATGGCGATGGCCGCGGCTGGAAATCTCCTCGGCGATGTTCTTGATCTGCAGCAGATCGATATCGTGACGCTGCGAGGAAACAAAGGTGCCGAGGCCAGCGGAGCGCGTCAGCACGCCTTCGAACATCAGTTCGCGCAGTGCTCGGTTGGCGGTCATGCGGCTGACGCCGAAGGACGAGACCAGCTCGCTTTCGGAAAAGACACGATCGCCCGGCTTGAGCGTGCCTTCGGCGATCAAACCCATGATCTTTTCCTTGATGCGCAGATAATGCGGCGCATCGCCCGCCGGTTTGGGTTTCGGTCCAGTCATGCCAACCTCGCAGTTCCATAATCGAGCGCCGTGACAGCACGTGCGGGCACTCGAGCCCGGAAGCGTATGTCTTGGCTTTCTCGCCAAATATCGAATTCCAGCCGGTCGCCGGGAAAGACGACGGCGGTGAAGCGGGCGGCGATGAAGCCGACATCCGCGATGTCATTCGTGCCCAAAGTTTTCCCGATCGCATAGCCCGCATGGCCGAAAGTGCACAGACCATGCAGGATCGGGCGCTTGAAGCCCGCCAGGGCCGCATAGTCCGGATCGGAATGAAGCGGGTTGAGATCGCCGTTCAAGCGGTAGAGAAGAGCGGCATCCTCGGGCACGACGATTACCAGGTTCGCATCCGGCTTGCGGTCGGGCAGGGGCGCCAGCGGTTCCGGCGGCGTTCCCGCCGATCCGCATCCGCCGTCGTCGCGACAGGCATTCGTCTGCACGATGGTTGCGACCGGCGTCTCCTCCGCTTGGGTGAGGATCGTTCGCTCGAACGTCGCGAACATGCCTTTTTCCGGCCCGCGATCCACGACCGACAGCATGCGTGAGCGCGATTTGAGCGGGATGTCGAAGGGAAGCGGACGATGGATCGTCAGCCGATGCTCGGAGTGAACGAGGCGCTGCCAGTTGACGCCCGCGTCCTTCATCCAGGAGCCGGCATGGGCAACGACGTTGGCGAGCGTCGGCGTGGGGCGCAGATCATGCTCCTGCAGCCGCTGCAGATGCGCCGGATCGAGAGGGGCGGCGCCATAGCCGACGGTCAGCGCGTAGAGAATGGCGTCGCGCGCTGTTACCGTCTGCCGGGCTTCCGGAATGGGAAAATCCATGAGCGCTTGCAGCGAGACGGTCATGGTCACGCTCCCGACTTGGCGGTAGGTTTGCGCACGCCGCCCGCTAGGCGAATGCCGCCATCGACGGAGAGCAATTCGCCGGTGACGAACTCCGCTCCTTCGATCAGCCAGACGACCGCGCCGGCGACATCGTCGGGCGTTGCGACACGTCCGAGCGGTGCTGTGCCGGAAAAGCGCGCGGCGAGCGCGTCATAGGCGTCGGTTCCCAGCGTCTGGCGCATCCAGCGGGTATCGATGACGCCGGGGCAGACGGCGTTGACGCGGATCTCCGGGCCGCAGGTGCGGGCAAGCGCCATGGTCAGCGCGTTGAGCGCGCCCTTGGAGGCGGTATAGGCAAGCGAGGTGCCGCCACCGGTAAAGGCGACATTCGAGGAGACGTTGACGATCGCGCCGGCGCCGGTTGCGCGCATGGCCGGAATGGCGGCGCGGCACATCTGGTAGGCGCCGACAACATTGACGCCGAACACCTTCTGGAAATCTTCGGCCGAAAGCGTTTCGAGGTCGAAGGGATCGGATTTGACGGTGACGGCGGCGTTGTTGACCAGCGCATCAAGCCGGCCCCAGCGCTCCACGGCCTTGGCCACCATCGCGCGGCAGGCGGCATCGTCCGATACGTCGGCCTGAACGACTTCGACCTCGGTGCCGAGCGCCTTGCAGGCGGCGGCCGTTTCTTCTGCCTCGTCGCGGCTGCGGCTGTAGTTGACGACGACCCTTGCGCCCTTTTCGGCAAACATGCGGACACAGGCAGCGCCGACGCCGGTCGCCGATCCCGTGACGATGACGACGGAGCCATCAATCTTCATGGCCGGAATCCTTCATGGCGGATGGACGGAAGAGGCGGGTGTCCATCTGTCCGAGCTTGTCGGCGATGGCAACGCCCGACGGCAGACGGTCGATGACATGCGCTTTCGCATCGATGCCGGGCGCGATCTCCGTCAGTGTCAGCCGGCTGTCGATGACGTGAAAAACGGCGCGTTCGGTGATGACGATCTGCTTCTGGCCTTGCGGAGCGGCACCGGGATCGGAGCTTACTTGCGCCACCTTCTCGACGATCTTGCAGGAACGGCCGTCCGCCATGATCGAGAGCTTCCCATCCTCGACCCGGATATCGGCGCCGCCATGTGAGAACGAGCCCATATAGACGACGGTGCCGGCGGTCTGGGAAATATTGGTGAAGCCGCCGACGCCGACGATGGACTTGCCGAAGCGGCTGACATTCACCGCGCCGCGAACATCAACCTCCGCCATCCCTAGGAAAGCGACATCGAGGCCACCGCCGTCGTAAAAATCGAACTGGGAAGCCTGCGCAATGATGGCGCTCGGATTGACCGCCGCGCCGAAGGAAAGCTCCTCCGCCGGAATGCCGCCGATGACGCCGGATTCGATGGTGACGGTATAGTCGTCATAGGCTTCTTCGCTGGCGATGCGGCCGATCCCCGCCGCGATGCCGATGCCGAGATTGATCGTTGCTCGGCTGTGGCTGAGAAGTTCCTGGAAGGCGCGGCGCTGGATCACCTTGTCGACGGAAAGCGACAGCGGTGGCAATTGGCCGGTTGCGGCCCGGAAGCGGCCGGTATAGGCGATATTATCGGTTTCGCCGAAGCTGACACCATGCTGGGCGGGATCGTCGCAGACCACGACATAGTCCACCAGCATGCCCGGAATGCGTACATCGGCGGCGCGTAGCGAGCCGCGTTCGGCGATGCGCTTGACCTGGACGATAACGATGCCGCCAGAATTCCGGCCGGCCTGCGCCATGGCGAGAACATCGACCGGAAAGGCTTCGTCCTCCATCGTGATATTACCGTCCTCGTCGGCGGTCGTGCCGCGCAGAAGAACGCAATCGAGCGGCATCGAGGGATAGAGCAGCCAGTCGCGGCCGCGCAAGGTAACCCGCTCCACCAGTTCCGTCGTCGTGCTCTCGTTCAGCCGGCCGCCGCCATGCAGCGGGTCCATGAAGGAGCCGAGGCCGATATGGGTGATGACACCGGGTTGGCCGCTGGCGATGGCGCGATAGAGCTGGGCGATCACGCCCTGCGGCCAGCAATAGGCATCGATCTTTTCTGCCAGTGCGAGTTCGCCGAGCCGCGGAGTGCCGCGCCAGCCGCCGGCGATGACGCGCTTGACGAGGCCTTCATATCCGAAATGGCCCATGCCGCGCGTCTTGCGGTCGCCGGCGCTGGCGGCAAACAGGAGCGTAAGATCACGGGGAGTGCCTTCCGCCAGGTAACGCTCCTCGACGGCGGCTGAAATGGCCTCGGGATGGCAGCATCCTCCAAAAGCGGAAGCGGCGACGGTCATGCCGTCTTTCAAAAGAGCCGCCGCTTCATTCGAAGTGATGATCTGCATAAACGCATCCATTTAAGGGTTGGCTGTATATACAGGCATAGCGAATGAGCGTTTGCAAGGCAATAATCGATGCTGATTAAAAAATTAGCAGTTGATCGCGAAAACCGGCGTGGCGCGCCGTTTTCTGGAGCTCGCGGGCTGGGGCTTTACCCTTGCATATGTCGTTACTAATCAAATCGATGGTTTTTATCAAGTTGTAAGGCTGAGGATTTCAGGTCCGGCAATGCGGCGCGGTGTTCAGCGCGCGTTCGCAACGCGAGACATTTAAATGCAGGTTTTTGCATATTAAATGGGCAGGCCACTAGTCCGGCTAAAATTTTTGCCATCCCAGTTGCGCGGCCATTGGTTTCGTGTAACCTGTATATACAGGTGGAACAAGAATGGGTGAGCCAGGTTGATCACTTTCGAAAATGTGACGAAGCGCTATCACGGCGATGTTGTGGCGGTGAACGAACTGTCGTTCACGGCGCCGACCGGTAAATTGACGGTGCTTGTCGGCCCGTCCGGGTGTGGCAAGACGACATCGCTGCGCATGATCAATCGTCTCGTGGCTCCGAGCTCGGGAACGATCCGGCTGGGCGACGAGCCGACGTCGCGGATGGACGAAGCGGTGCTTCGGCGTCGGATCGGCTATGTCATTCAGCATGCCGGCCTCTTCCCGCACCGGACGATCATCGACAATGTCGCGACGACCGCCAGGCTGAACGGCACGCCGAAAAAGCAGGCCCGCGCGATCGCGCTGGAATTGCTCGAGCGTGTCGGTCTTTCGGAAAGCTTTGCGGATCGCTATCCTTGGCAGCTTTCGGGCGGCCAGCAGCAGCGCGTCGGCGTGGCGCGCGCGCTCGCCTCCAACCCCAAATTCATGCTGATGGACGAGCCCTTCAGTGCGGTCGATCCCATTGTCCGCACGCAGCTGCAGGACGAGTTCCTGCGTCTTCAACGAGAGATGGGCAAGACCATCATCATGGTCACCCATGATATCGACGAGGCGCTTAAGCTTGGCGATCAGGTCGCGGTCCTGCGCGTCGGCGGCGAGCTTGCGCAGATCGCGACGCCACAGGAGTTGCTGACGAAACCGGCCGATGCCTTCGTCGCCAATTTCGTCGGCCGCGACCGGGGTTATCGTTTCCTGGGCTTCGTCGGCGCCAATGGCCGGCTATCTGTCAAGACCGAGCCGACCGTGCGGCTCGGCGATGCGCCGGAAGCAGCGCGAGGCGCCGCCAAGGATCGCTGGCTGCTGGTCACCAACGAGCGCGGAGAGCCGCTTGGCTGGACGGAACCGGCAAGCCTCAAGGGGCCAATCCGGATGGGCGACCTCAATCTTAGCGGCACGCTCGCCTCGGCCGACGGCTCACTGCGACAGCTTCTCGATGCGGCTTTGAGCTCGCCAAGCCGGCGCGGCGTCGTCGTCGACGACAAGGGTCAGCTGATGGGCTGCATCGGGGTCGCGGATCTGGTTACGCTGCTGGACGGATCGGAAGATCCGGTGGCTCCGGTGAAGGGAGCGGACCATGCGGTTTGACTGGCTGCTGCGCGAGTCCGGGAATATTGCCAACCTGTTCTGGTGGCATGTCGGCCTTTCCGTCATTCCCGTTATCGCCGCTCTCATCCTTTCGCTGCCGCTTGGATGGCTGGCGCATAAGAGCGGGCTGTTCAAGTCGGCGATCCTCGGGGTCGCGGGCCTGCTCTACACCATCCCGTCGCTCGCGCTCTTCGTCCTTCTGCCTCTGGTGCTCCACACGAAAATCCTCGATCCGCTCAATGTGGTCGTGGCATTGACGGTCTATTCGCTGGCCCTGCTTGTACGCACCGTCAGTGATGGCCTCGGCGCCGTGCCCCCGGATACGCTGCAGGCCGCCACCGCCATGGGATATCGGTCCCTACAGCGATTTTTCCTGGTCGAGCTACCCATCGCCGTGCCGGTCATCGCGGCGGGTCTGCGTGTGGCGCTCGTCTCCAATGTCAGCATCGTTTCCGTCGCTGCCTTGATCGGGACACCGCAGCTTGGGCTGTTGTTCACGCAAGGTCTTCAACTCCGGTTCGTCACGCCGCTGATCGCCGGCATCGTGCTCTGCCTGCTGCTGGCTGTCGTCCTCGATGGTCTCGTCATCCTGCTCAATCGCTGGCTGACGCCCTGGCGGCCGAGAAAGGTGTGAGCTCATGATCGAATGGTTTCTCAATCCAGCGCAGTGGCAAGGCTCGGAAGGCATCCCGAACCTTCTCGCCCAGCACCTGGAATACAGCTTCATCTCGCTTTTCATTGCGGCGCTCATCGGCCTGCCTGCCGGCCTCTATGTCGGGCATACCGGCAAGGGGACCTTCCTGATCGCCGGCCTTGCCAATGCCACGCGCGCCTTGCCGAGCCTCGGCCTGATCGTCCTGCTTGTCATCCTCGTCGGGCCCTATTTCAAATCGGACCTGGCCTATCTGGTGCCGAGCATCGCCGTCCTGGTGCTGATTGCGGTGCCGCCGATCATGATGGGTGCCTATTCCGGAATCACCTCGGTGGATCCGGCTGCCGTCGATGCGGCCAGGGGCATGGGTTACCGGCCGCTCGCCTTGCTGCTCACCGTCGAGCTTCCCTGTGCATTGCCGCTGATCTTTTCGGGCTTCCGCAGCGCGGCCTTGCAGGTGATTTCGACAGCGACAATCGCCGCCTACGTCTCGCTTGGCGGCCTCGGCCGGCTCATCATCGATGGCCGTGCCCAAAACGACTATATGCAGATGGCCGCCGGCGCCGTTCTCGTGGGTGTTCTCGCCCTGATCGTCGACCTGTTCTTTGGCCTCGCATCCAGGATCGCAGTCTCGCCCGGCTTGACGCGCCGGACTGTGAAGGGCGCCGCCACCCGGCGCCAGCTTGCAAACGGAAAATAACGGAACAGCTAGGAAGAACGATAATGATAAAGCGAAACATGCTTGCAATCGGCGCCATTGCCATTTCTGCCCTTCTTGCGGTCGCTCCGCTCGCGCGGGCCGAAGACCCCTTGTCCTCGAGCACGCCACGCTCGGATGCGGATACGATCATTGTCGGATCCGCGGACTTCCCGGAAAGCCAGCTCCTTGCCAAGATCTACGCGTTGGCGCTGGCCGCCAAGGGCATGAAGGTGGACACGAAGCTCAATATCGGCAGCCGCGAAGTCTACATGCCGGCGCTGCTCGACGGTTCGATCGACCTTCTTCCCGAATATGCCGGCGCGACGCTGAGCTACCTCGACAAGAACGCGACCGCGCATGCCCCGAAGGATGTCGTCGAGGCGCTCGGCAAGGTGCTGCCGAAGGGCGTGTCGATGCTGACGGCATCCGATGCTCAGGATTCGGACGTGCTTGCCGTCACCGAGGAGACCGCCAAGAAATACTCCCTGACGTCGATCGAGGATCTGAAGCCGGTCGCCGGTGAACTCATCCTCGGCGGTCCGCCGGAATGGAAGACCCGCAAGGAAGGCGTTGTCGGCCTGAAGGACGTCTATGGCCTGGTATTCAAGGATTTCAAAACCCTTGATGTCGCTGGTCCGCTCACCCTTTCGGCTCTGACCAACGGTCAGGTCCACGCTGCTGACATGACCTCGACCGATCCGGCGATGAAGGCGAGCAAGCTCGTCGCGCTGAAGGACACGAAGAACCTGTTCCCGGCGCAGAACATCCTGCCGATCATCGCCACCAGCAAGGTCAGCGACAAGGTCACCGCGACGCTCAACGCCGTCTCCGCCGCGCTGACGACCGAGGATCTGATCGAGATGAACGGTCGCCTCGCCAATCAGGAAAGCTTCGACACCGTTGCTGGCGATTGGCTGACGAAAAACAAGCTGAACTAATCGATATCACGGCGGCCGAGCCCATGTTCGGCCGCCGACACCTGGACAGAGGGAAGTAGAGAGGCCGCTTGTCTCCAAACGGAGAAGGCTGGCGTCCGTCCAGGGAGGGCGGAAATGGAACATAGCGATCAATCGTCACACGCCTCCACCACCGTCACGCTCGGCACCGCGCCGACCACGATTGAGGAGATCGCAGCGATCGCGATGGGAGCAAAGGTCGCGCTTTGCCCTGACGCCATCGCCGGCATGAGCAGGGTCCAACAACGTCTTCTCAAGGCGATCAAGAATAACGTGCCGATCTATGGTCTGACGACCGGGGTCGGCGATCTCTACACCGTCAAGCTCAAGCCCGAGGACATGTCCCAGATGCAGCTCAACACGCTGCTCAGTCATGCGAGCGGCATGGGCACGCCGCTTGATCCGCCGGCCGTGCGCGCCATCATGGCGACCATGATCAAGGCGCTCTTGCAGGGTTGCAGCGGCGTCAGCGCCGGACTTGTGGAGACCATGAGCGAGATGCTCAACCGCGGCGTCATTCCCTGGTCGCCTGCGAAAGGTTCGGTCGGCTATCTGATCGCCACCTCGCATATCGGTCTCGTCATTTTCGGCGAGGGCCGCGCCTGGTACGAAGGTGAGCTGCTTTCCGGACGCGAGGCGATGACCCGCGCCGGTATTGCCGTCAAGGCTCCCGGCCCACGCGAAGGGCATGCGCTGATCAGCGGCACCTATGAGATTACCGGCATCGGTGCACTCGCCATCCATCAGGCCGAGCAACTGGTGGCGATCGCCGATATCGCCGGCGCCATGAGCCTGGAGGCATTGAAGGGCAACAGCCGGGGCTATGACGAGCGTCTTCAGCGGATGCGGCCGCATCCCGGCCAGGCCGAGACGGCGAGCCGGCTGCGAAGCCTTCTCTCGGGTAGCGAGGTACTGGAGAAGCATCGCGATCATCGCCTTCAGGACGCACTCAGCCTGCGCTGCATTCCGCAGGTCCATGGCGGTGTGCGCGACGCGCTCGCCTATTGCCGGGATGTCCTGGCCATCGAGATCAATTCGGTGACAGACAATCCCGTTTTTGTCATCGAAGACGATGAACTTGTGCCTCTGCCCGGCGGCAATGGCCATGGTGCGCCGACGGCGCTCGCGCTGGATGTGCTGGCGATCGCCATTGCCCATGTGAGCACCATGTCGCAGGCAAGGTCGGATCGCCTGACCAATGGCCATATCAGCGAGCTGCCGCCTTTCCTCATGGGCGCGAGCGGCGCCAATTCCGGCTTCATGATCCCGCCCTATGCGGCGGCGGCCATTGCCGGCGACAATCGCAGCCTTGCGGCACCGGCTTCGGTCCATACGGTGACCACCTGTGCCAGTCAGGAAGACCATGTGAGCATGGGCGTCTCCGCGGCAATGCAGGCCCGCACTGCGGCCGACAATCTCGCCGATATCCTGACGATCGAGCTGATCTGTGCTGCGCAGGGGCTGGAATTCCACCGGCCGTTACGGCCGGGGAAGGGTACGGGCGCCGCCTATGACGCGATCCGGCATGTCGTTCCGCCGCGCGACAGCGACCGCGCCATGTATCCGGAACTGCAGGCCGTCCGTGACATCATCGACAACGGCACCATCGGGAGGGCCGTCGACCGTGCCCTCGCAGTCAACGTTTAAGAGCTTGGAGACTTCCGTGACCGAAGCAACGCAGGCCGTACGGCCGCTGGATGGAATAAAGGTGCTGGATCTGGCGCGCGTGCTTGCGGGGCCTTTGTGCTCCGCCATGCTCGGCGATCTCGGTGCAACGGTGACCAAGATCGAAATCCCCGATCATGGCGACGATTCCCGTGCCTTTTCCCCGCATGTCGGCGGCGAGAGCAGCTATTTCATGCTGGTCAATCGCGGCAAGAAGAGCGTCACGCTCGATCTGAAATCGGATGAGGGCCGCGAACTGCTGCTCGGACTGATCAAGCACGCCGATATTCTTGTCGAGAATTTCCGGCCGGGCGTCACGGCGCGTTTGGGCATCGACTACGAGGCCGTAAAAGCGCTCAATCCGCGCCTGATCTATGTCAGCATTTCCGGCTTCGGCCAGGACGGCCCGCTTGCCCACCGCGCCGCCTACGATCATGTCGTTCAGGCGATGGGCGGCATCATGACCGTCACTGGCTGGCCGGACGGCCCGCCGACGCGCGTGGGCGATGCGATCGGCGATGTTGTCGCCGGCATTTACGGCTCCTGGGGCGCGCTTGCGGCGCTGCTTCAGCGCGATCGCACCGGCAAGGGCCAGCATGTCGATGTCGCCATGCTCGATTCCATCATGTCTCTGCAGATGGTCTCACTGTCACAGATCACAGGTGGCAGAGGCGCACCCGGCCGCGTCGGCAACGCGCATCCGATCAGCGCGCCGATGGATTCCTATCAGGCGACCGATGGCTATGTTGTCATCGCCGTTGCCAATGATGCGCTCTTTGCCCGACTGGCGCGCGCGCTCGGCAATCCAAGCCTGACCGCGGATCCCCGCTTCAAGACGGATCCCGATCGGCAGGGGCATCAGGAGGAGCTGAGAGCCATCATCGAGGGCTGGACGCGCACCCGCTCGACGGAGGAGGTGACGCAGCTGCTCGACGAGGCGGGTGTCCCGGCCGCGCCGATCTACGATCTTGCCCAGGCGCTTGCCACGCCGCATGCGCAGCACCGCCAGCTGTTGCATACCGTGCAGCATCGCAATGCCGGTGAATTCCAGGTCATGCCGCAGCCGGTCCGTTTCAGCGGCATTGCTTCGGGTGGCGATTATGTCGCGCCGACCCTGGGGCAACATACGGATGCGGTTTTGAGCGATGAGCTGGGGCTGGACGGCCCCGATATCGAAAATCTCCGGCTGCGGGGAGTCATCTGACCATGGCGCAGGATATTAACGACAAGACCCGCATTCGGCCGAAGGTCGCCGTGCTCGGTGCAGGCACGATGGGTGCCGGCATCGCCGGCGTGTTTGCAGCACAAGGCTATACCGTCGCCGTCTATTCCCGCAGCGCAGAGACGCTCGACAAGGCGAGGAGCCGGATCGTCGCCATCGCCGGCGAAGCGGCGGTGGAGTATACGACCTCGATCGAGGACTGCGTCGCTGGCGCCGGTATCGTCAGTGAGAATCTGGCGGAAGACGTCACGCTGAAGCAGCGCATCTTCGGCGAGATCGAAGCCACGGCGCCGGTCGATTGCCTTTTGACGACGAATACCTCCAGCGTTCCGATCACCTTGATCGCGGCGGGGCTCGCCCGGCCAGAGCGGGTCGTCGGCATTCACTGGTTCAATCCACCGGCGGTCATGCCGCTTGTCGAGATCGTGCGCGGCGAGAAAACCTCGGATGAGGTCGTTCAACGCGCCCGCGTGCTCTGCGCCGATATCGGCAAGGAAGTGATTGAGGTGAAGACCGATATAGCGGGCTTCGTCGTCAACCGGCTGCAATATGCGATCCTGCGAGAAGCACTCCACCTCGTCGAAGTGGGCGCCGCCTCCATTGAGGATGTCGACCGGGCGGTCGAAACGACGCTTGCGCCGCGCTGGTCGGCGGCGGGACCGCTGCGGCTGATGGATCTGGCCGGTCTCGATACGGTCGAGAAAGTGTCGCGCATATTGATGCCGGCGCTCGACCGCAACGAAGGCATACCTTCGCTGGTAAGCCGGCTGTGCGAGGAGGGCGCTTTCGGAACGAAGAGCGGTCGCGGCTTTTACGACTGGACGGCTGAAGAGATCGCGGCTGCAATCGCGCGCCGCGACGATACCGTCCGCCTGCTGACGGAAAGGCGCAAGCCATGACATCATCTCTCGTCAAAACCGAGAAGCAAGACGGCTTCGCGCGCGTCATCCTTGACCGTCCGGCCAAGCGAAACGCGCTCAATATCGAGATGCTGACCGGGCTTGTCGACGCGCTGCGCGAGTGCCAGGCGGATCCAGCCTTGCGGGCGATCGTCATCAGCGGCAGCGAGCGCGGCTTTGCCGCCGGCGCCGATATCGGATCGCTCGCCGCCGCCAGTCCCATCGAGCTTTATACCAGCGGCTTCAGCGAGAAATGGGACGAGGTGGCGGCCATCGCCAAGCCGCTCATCGCCGCGATTTCGAGCTATGCCCTCGGCGGCGGTCTTGAGCTGGCACTGATCTGCGACATCGTCGTCGCCGATCGCACAGCGCTGTTCGGCCTTCCGGAAACCGCGATCGGCACCATACCCGGCGCCGGCGGGACACAGCGCCTGGTGCGCGCCGTCGGCAAATCCATGGCGATGGAGATGGTTCTGGCCAGGCGCAAACTCGATGCGGAAGAGGCAAGAGCCTGCGGCCTGATCAGCAGCATCGCCGGCGATGGCGAGACCGTGGACGATCTAGCCTGCGCGATCGCCGAACGCATCGCCAAGGCTGCACCGCTTGCCGTGGCGATGGCCAAGGCCGCGGTGCTCGAAAGCTTCGAAGCGCCGCTCTCCGTCGGCATCCGATACGAACGCTCGCTTTCGGCCCTGATCGCAGCAAGCGATGACCGGGCGGAGGGGATGCGTGCCTTTGCCGCGAAGGAGCCGCCGCAGTTCAAGGGACGGTGAGGGGCGCGGTTTCCACCAACTCCTAAAGCTGGCGCCGAATGCGATGGCATCTCTTCCGGATCGAGTGGGTCAGGCGGTCAAGGATCTTTGTCGGATCGCCGCCTCGTTCCAAGATGTCTGTTCTGGCGCTATCGCAGGCACTGTCAACAAGCTCCGCAAGTTCCTCGATACGCTTGATCGTCGACGCCGGGCTGAGGCCTACCTCTTCGGCAAATGCTTTCCAATCCTTGCCGTGCAGATCCGAAGCGTTGAATTTTCCTCCGATGCCTTGCGGCAGGCTCTGATCGACTTGTTCGTAGGCTGCCGCGCACATCACGTCGTATAGCGGCGCCAATTTGGCCGATCCACCCGCGCCTATCAGGATGGAGTAGTTTTTCGCATGCGAATCTGAGTTGCAGATCAGCAGGTTGAAGATGACGGCATCCAGCAGTTTTAGTCGCTCACCCGGCGAGATCAGATCATTGATCGCACCGAACATCTGTCTCATCGTGACGCCCGCGCCGGATGATGAGCGCTCATATTTTTGCAACGGAAAGTGGCCGGTAAGCTGGCAAAGATCTTCCTGATGGACCCGGCGCATGTCGCCTTGCCCATCGGTGAAACGATCATAGCGCTTCACCAGCAGATAGCGACGCTTGCCCGCCTGACCGATCGTCGCCTCGGCGGCGTCCAAGCCGCATACCCCGGCCAGCGCCAGGCAGAAAGCTTCGTTGTCGACGCTTCCTGTCACGCGATCCGTGTCCGGCTTGACGATATGGGTCGAGGGGGTGCCGTCGACCGGGATTGAGATCCGGCCATCTTGATCGACAAAGACCGGCAGTTTTTCCTGGACGCCAGCCAGCGACATCGAGACGCCACGCTCACCGACGAGAAATGGCCTGGCTGGAAGTTCATTCAGAATGCGCTCCAGCGCCGTCTCGTCCGGAACCGGTCTGAGATGGACGCCGGGTTTCTTTGGCTCACCGATGGACAGGGCACCGGCGGTGTCGCGGCCGATATGCCCAAGGAGACCGACGATATCCTGGGGGGATACCTTGAGGCGTTGCCCGATTTCCGCAAGATGAAGTTCGGGCAGCAGGTTGGCGAGCCAGGGAAGGAGTTTGTCCGCAGCCACCGGTCCTGATTGCAACGGCATCGTAAGCGAAACTGGAAAAGCGGAGCGGCGTGCTTCCCATGTGGGATCGTAGTCGAGACGCCACTGATCCGTGAACGTCAGGTACGCAACCGGAAATCTCTCGTAATAGATGGCTGTCATGTCCCGTCACCAAAGGTCGGCAGGAAGCCGAGTTCGTCGTCTTCCTGTTTCGACGGCTGTGGCGATGCGGATTTGAGATCTGCGAGCTCGCAGCCTACGGCACGAGCAACGATGAGTGCCTTTTCAAGCTGACAGCTCGGCTTGCCCGCCTCCAGCTCGACAATGAAGCGCTCGCCTGTCCCAGACCGGGTCGCGAGTTCGGCCTGCGTCCAGCCGAGTGCTTTCCGCTTGTTTTTGATCAGGGTTCCAAAGTCGCGCGCCGAGCGGATCATTCTCATCTCCTGTTTGTCTTACCGTACAGGAAGATTTTCATGCCAGCAAGGGTGATCTTACCGATCGGGAAGTATATCGCGTGGAGATCAAAATACTTCCCGATCGGTAAGTTATTTCATGGAGAGACACCTGTTGACAGCGATGATTTCAACGGCTCTTGAGATCACATCGTCGCGCCGAGCTGCCAGGGTACGAATTCGTTGCGGCCGTAGCCGAGCAGTTCGGATTTCGAGCGCTTGCCGGAGGCGGTCTCCAGAATGGACTGGAAGATCTCGCGGCCCTTTTCCTCGATCGACACGCCATCGATGATATCGCCGCAATTGATGTCCATGTCCTCTTCCATCCGCGTGAACAGATCGGAATTGGTGGCGAGCTTGAGCGATGGGGTCGGCTTGCAGCCATAGGCCGATCCACGGCCGGTGGTGAAGCAGAGCACGTTGGCGCCGCCTGCCACCTGGCCTGTCGCCGCGACCGGATCGTAGCCCGGCGTATCCATGTAGACGAAGCCTTTGCGGTCAATGCGCTCGGCATAGCGATAGACACCGCGCAGGGTGGAACTGCCGCCCTTGGCCACGGCGCCGAGGGATTTCTCCAGGATGGTGGTCAAGCCTCCGGCCTTGTTGCCGGGCGAGGGGTTGTTGTTCAATTCGCCGCCTGTTTTGGCGGCGTAATCCCGCCACCAGTCGATCAGGTCGACGATCTTCTGGCCGACCTCGGGGCTCTCCGCTCGCCGGGTCAAAAGATGTTCCGCGCCATAGATCTCCGGCGTTTCAGAGAGGATCGCGGTGCCGCCATGGCGCACGAGAATATCGACGGCTGCTCCCAGTGCCGGATTGGCGGTCAGCCCGGAATAGCCGTCCGAGCCGCCGCATTGCAGCGCCAGCATCAGCTCCGAGGCCGGAACAGTTTCGCGCACCGACCTATTGGCAAACGGCAGCATCTCGCGGATTTTCTCGACACCCATCATCACCGATTTACGCGTACCGCCGACCTCCTGGATCGTCAGGCTCTGAAAATGCTCGCCCTCGGCAATGCCGTGGGTCTTTTTCAGGCGCGGGATCTGAAACACCTCGCAGCCAAGCCCGATCAGAAGGATGGCGGAGAAATTGGGGTGGCTGGCATAGCCCCATTGGGTCCTTGCCAGCAGATCATATTCCTCGCCCTTGCTGCCCATGCCGCATCCGGTTCCGTGCGTGAAGGGAACGACGCCGTCGACATTGGGATAATCGGCAAGGATGCCGGAGCGCATGATCTCGTCGGCGATGAAGTCGACGACGGTGGCGGAACAGTTCACGGAGCTGAGGATGCCGATATAATTTCGCGTGCCGACGCGGCCGTCCGCGCGCCGGAACCCCTCGAATGTTGCTGGGCTTTCGCCGGGCAGAAGCCCGCCATCGGGCTTCGCCTCGGAGGCAAAAGCATAATCGCGCTCGAAATCATGGATCGCGACATTGTGCTCGTGCACCCAGTCACCAGGCTGGATGTCGCTGCTCGCAAAACCGATGATCTGTCCGAATTTACGGATTGGCTCGCCGGTGCGGATCTTCTGGACGGCGACCTTGTGGCCGCGCGGAACGGCTGCTGTGACCGTGACGCCGCCGTCGATCACCTTGCCTCGCGACAGGCTTTCGATGGTGATGACGACATTGTCGGCGTCATGGAGGCGAAGCGTGCGCGGCGCGGCCATGCAATCACACCTCCAAAATGGCTTTGATGACGCCGGCTTCGGGGCGCAGCCACTCGGTGAAGAGCCCGGGAGCGTCGGAGAGCGCGCCGCGATGGGTGTTGAGAGCAGCCGTCGGCACGCGTCCGGCTTCCATCTGCTTCACCACTTCGGCGAAATCATCCGGCTGAGCGTTGCGGCTGGCAAACAGTGTCGTCTCGCGCTTGTGGAATTCCGGATCGGAGAAGGTGATGTCCTGGCGCACGACGCTGACGAGGACGTATCGTCCGGCATGGGCGACGAAGCCGAAGCCGCGCTGCATCGCGCCGGCGTTGCCGGTGGCGTCGATGACGACATCGAAGAAATCGCCATCGGTCAGCCGCTTGGCCTGCGCTTCCGCATCTTCGTTGGCGAGAAGGGTCCTGTTGGCGCCGAGCGCGCTGGTCGTAAAGGCAAGGCGGTCCTCGCGCATGTCCATGACGGTCACATCAGCACCGCGCGCCTTGGCGAAGATGATCGCCGACATGCCGATCGGTCCCGAGCCGACGACGAGAACGCGGTCGGAAGCCTGGATGTTGCCACGCTTGACGCCATGGGCGCCGATCGCCAGGAATTCGATCATCGACGCCTCGTCGAGCGAAGCTTTGCCGGCCGAGATGACGTTCTGTTCGGGAACGCAGAGATATTCGGACATGCCGCCGTCTTTGTGCACGCCGAGCACGGCGATGTTCTGGCAGGCATTGGTCACGCCGCGACGGCAGGCAACGCATTTTCCGCAGGAGAGATAAGGGACGATATAGACATTGTCGCCCTTCTTCAGCCGCGCCGATCCCTGTGCATTCTCGACGATGCCTGAGAGCTCATGGCCCATGACGCGCGGATATTCGAGGAAGGGGTGCTTGCCCTGGAAGATATGAAAATCGGTGCCGCATATGCCGACGCGTTTGATGCGGACCAGCACCTCGCCATCCGCAGGAACGGGAATATCCCGCTCGATCAGAGACAGCCGGCCCGGCTCGTTGCAGATCAGTGCTTTCATCGTTTACTCCTTGTCCGCAGGGGCCAGCCCGCTCGAACCGCTTCATGGGATTGCAGGGAGCGCCGACAATGCGGCGCTCCGGTGTTTGTTTTACGTCTTCGGCATCTCGGCCGGAAGCGCTACGCCATTATACTTCTGATAGATCTCGTTGAGCTTGCCGTTGGCAAGGTTCTTGGCGATCCATTCGTTCAGCGTCGCCTTCAGCGCGTCGTCGCCCTTGCGCAGGCCGATGGCGTAAGGGTTGGTCTTCAGCACCAGCTTGACCTCGAGCGGGTCGCTCGTGCGGCGCTGGTTGACGGCGGCCATGATCTGTGGCGAGGACGCCATGATGTTGACCTGGCCGGAAACCAGCGCGGTGATCAGTGTCGCGTCGTCGTCATAGCGCACCATTTCGGCGCCTTGTGCCTCCGTCGTCGCGACCTTGTCGTTGGTCGAGCCGCGGGTCGTGCCAAGGCGCTGGCCGACAACATCCTGCAGGGTCTTGATGTTTGCGCTTTTCGGCGCTGCGACAACGATCTGGATGACGCCATAGGCATCGGTGAAATCGATGACCTTCTTGCGCTCCTCGTTGACACTGAAGGACGCCATGACGATGTCGGCCTTGCTGGTCAGCAGGAAGGGCACGCGGTTCGGACTGGTGACGGGCACGATTTCCAGCGGATAGCCGAGATCGGCGGCCAGAAGCTTGGCGGTCTCGACGTCGGAGCCGGTCGGCTGCATCGCCGCATCGCTCATGCCGAATGGCGGTGAGCCGAGATCGACAGCGATCAGCAGCTTCTTCCGCGTCTTGATGGTCTCCAGCGTATCGGCCAGAGCCTGGCGCGCATTGACGCCCAATATTGTTGCACCGGCCAATGCGCCGGTTATGCCTGCCAGAAAACTTCTACGTTTCATGTTCTCCATCCCATTGTCCTTCCAACAAAATCTCTTCCCGTTTCGGCCTCAGAGGCCGCTACCCACGAATTCGCGCAATTCCTTCGTTTGCGGATTGTCCAGCATCGCGCCCGGCCCGGTTTCCCAGACCTGACCCTGATGCATGTAGACGACCTTTGATGCCACCTTGCGGGCAAAGGCCATCTCATGCGTGACGAGGATCATCGTCATGCCGCCACGGGCGAGATCCTCCATGACCTTCAGCACCTCGCCGGTCAGCTGCGGATCGAGCGCCGACGTCACTTCGTCGAAGAGCATCAGCTTCGGCGTCATCGCCAGGGAGCGGGCAATTGCCACGCGCTGCTGCTGGCCGCCGGAAAGCTGCTCCGGAAAATGCTCTGCCTTGGCCTCAAGGCCGACGCGGCTCAGCACTTCGCGCGCCAGATCGCGGGCGGCGGCCTTGCCCAGCTTCTTCACGCAGGTTGGAGCGAGCATGATGTTCTGCTCGGCCGTCAGGTGAGGAAAGAGGTTGTAGCTCTGGAAGACGATGCCGACATCGCGGCGCAGCGCGCTCTTGTCGAGCTTGGGGTCATGGACGGCATGGTCGCAGACCTCGATCGTGCCGCTTTCGATGGTCTCGAGTGCGTTGATACAGCGCAACGCCGTCGACTTGCCCGAACCGGACTGGCCGATCACGGCGGCAACCTCGCCGCGTCCAACCTCGAACGATACGCCGTTCAAAACCTTGACGGCGCCGAAGGCCTTGTGGACGTTGGTGACTTTAACGATTGGCGACATTGAGCTTCCTCTCGAGGTTGCGGCTCCACAGAGAGAGCGGAAAGCACATGGCGAAGTAAAATACTGCCACCACGATGAAGACGGTGAAGGGTTCGAAGATCGAATTGTTGATGAGCTTGCCGGCCTGTGACAGCTCGACAAAACCGACGACCGAGGCGAGCGAGGTATTCTTGACGATCTGCACCAGAAAGCCGACGGTCGGCGGCGTGGCGATGCGCAGCGCTTGCGGCAGGATGACCTTGATCATGCGCTGCCAGCGTGACAGGGCCAGGCACTCCGCCGCTTCCCACTGGGTCTTCGGCACGGATTCGATACAGCCCCGCCAGATCTCGCCGAGGAAGCCGGAGGAATAGATGATGAGGCCGGCTGCTGCGGCGATGATCGCCGGAACCTGATCGAAGCCGAGAATGGCGATGCCGAAATAGATGAGGAACAGCAGCACCAGCAGCGGTGTGCCCTGAACGATCTGAATGTAGGCCGCCGCCGCCGTTCGTAATGCGCCCGAGCTGCTGACGCGTGCCAGCGCGACGAGAAAGCCGAGAAAGCCACCGCCGAGGAAGGCGATCACCGAAAGGCCCGCTGTCCACATCGCCGCCCAACCCAGAAACTCCAGATGAACCAAGCCGAATGTTGTCATGGCCGCGTCCTTTACAGAGCCGTGCCGAGCTTGCGCCGGCGAACAAAGAGACCAAGGCCCAGCAGCCAGAGGGCGATGCGGACGACGAAGGACAGGAGGAGATAGAGGACACCGACGACGATGTAGGTTTCGAAGCTGCGGAACGTATCCGACTGGATGCGGTTGGCGACGGCGGTCAGTTCTTCCGCCGAAATCTGCGAGGTGATCGAGGAGGCCAGCATCAGCAGCACATACTGGCTGGTCAGCGCCGGATAGACGCGCTCGATGGCAGGGCGGATGATCACATGCCAGTAGGTCTGCTTGCGCGACAGCCCAAGACATTCCGCCGCTTCGAGCTGCGCCTTGTGGATGGATTGCAGGCCGGCGCGGACGATCTCGCATGTGTAGGCGCCGACATTGACGACCAGGGCTACGACGGCAGCCATGTTCGCCGAGACGTGGACGCCGAGGGTAGCGATACCGAAATAGACCAGAAACACCTGCACCAGTAGCGGCGTGTTGCGGATGACTTCGACATAGGTGGCAATGATGCCGCGAAGCCAGGGGCCGCCGTCGGCCCGGCCGATGGCGCAGAGCGTGCCGAGGACGAAGCCGATGACCGTGGAGATGACGGAGAGCTGAAGTGTCAGCCAGACGCCGAGCGCGAACTCCTTCCAGTAGGGCAGGAGGGAGGCAAAATCGAATTGGTAGCTCATGCTGCCCCTCCCGATGTCGGATAGCGTGACGCTATGCCGCGCAGGGTTGGGGCTGCGTGCTGTTCAGGCGTCTCTCCGACCCAGTCGAGAAAGGCGGCGATGCGGCGCTCGACCTTCTGGGCGTGATGCTGCGCGATATCGGCAATGCGGTGATTGAGGAACGGGTTAAGGAAGCGATCGAGCGTGGTCGCGACATAGGTCCGGGCTTCTTCACCCATGCCTTTCGAGGCGAAGCCGGGGACGACCTCGTTCTCATAGAGGGCTTCCAGCCGCATCCGTATGCTCGGATCAGCGAGAATTCCGCCGACCGTCTGATCACTCGCATGGCCATCGGTCTGCCAGATCTCGGCCAGATAGGTATGCCCGAGGTTGAGGATATGCAGCTTCAGGCGCTCATAGGGTTCGAGATCGTCGGTCAGCACGATCTGCTCGTGCGTGCAGGGCAGGCGGACACCCGGTGCCCGTTTGATTGCCCAGAGGGCATAGGGTTCCGCGACGGCGCCAATCGGTTCGATGGGTTCGGACACGATCCTGTCGACCAGCGTATCGGCAAAGGCGACATCGCGGTCGAGCCATTCGAAGAAGTCTGTCGGCAGACCGTTTCGCCGGGCGCTTTCGACGACAACCTGTTTCAGGGCCTGACCGTTGCTCGTCACCAGTTCGCAAGGCAGCACTACCAGGGGACGCGCCGATGCCTGCCAGCGACGACAGAGAAGCTCTGCCAGTTTTGCCGGGAATGAGTGTGGAGGGCGGTCGCCTGCGGAGAAGTCATCGCCATCCGGATCGGTCCGATAGCCGGTGTCGCCTGTGTTGGAGACGACGAAATCCGCTTCTTCGACAAAGAGCCGGGTGATCTCGGCCCAGTCGCTTGCCGCCGACAGGCCGCGGTCGACACTTTTAACCCGAACCGTGCGATCGATCACCTTGCCGTCCGACATGCCGCGAATGACGACGGGATAGCCTTCCGGCCGGCCGAATGCCGCGACGCGGCCGCTTCGGCTGCCTGATCCGGAGACCTGAACGATGGTGATGGGGCCGACCTTCTGGTCGGCTTCGGCCGCTTCGTGGAGGAAGAATGCCACATGCGCCTGCAGGAAGCGGCTCGTTCCGAATTGGATGATGCGGCCGCTCACGCGTCTATCTTCCCGAAGGAGGCGCGGTCCAGAGATGTGTTTGCAAGATGAATTCCAGACAAGCTTCGATCCTCCCTTCGACTGTCTTTTGCATATATAAAACAGCCTGGAATTTTCGAGTCAACTGTTTTTTATATAAATAATCCGGCTTATATGATACGGGATCGGTCGCAGCAGGGGATGGTTTGGAATGAAGGGGAATGCAGTCTACAAGGGCGCGTACAACCGTTGCCTGTCCTATCTCGGCGATGTCGAGGTGGATCAGAAGCTGCCGTCGAATTCGGAACTGGCGTCGAAACTGGCGGTCAGCCGCACGACGGTGCGCTCGGTCCTGTCATCCCTGACGGATGCTGGAATTCTTCGCCTCGACGATGCCATCCACTCTTTGCAGCGACGGCCGGAGCCCGGCGACTATTTCCCCGAAACGCAGACCATGTCCGCCGCCGCCGCTGTCGAGCGGCGGTTCATGGAATGGATTCTACAGGGGGATTTTCGCGCCGGACAGCTGCTCAACAGCGCCGAGCTTGCGCGGCAATTCGGCACCTCGACCACCACAATCCGCGAATATCTTACGCATTTTCAGCACTTTGGGCTGATCGAGCGGCGCCCCAACAGCGCCTGGGTGTTTCTTGGCGTCACCCCGAATTTTGCCGAGGAGATATATGAAGTCCGCGAAATGTTCGAGTTGCGCTCGGCCAGGCACCTGCTTAAATTGTCGGATAGCGACCCATGCTGGAGGGAGCTGCGGGCGATAGAGGCGGAGCATCTCGAGCTGCTGGCGGACATTGATCGTCGCTACCGCGAATTCCCGATGCTGGACGAACGCCTGCATCGTTGCGTGCACGATGCCTCGAAAAACAGGTACATCATCGAGTTCTACAATGTCGTTTCGGCCTTCTTCCACTACACCTATCAGTGGAATATCGATGACGAGAAACAGCGCAACATCAGGGCACTCACGCAGCATCTCGATTACATCGCGGCCCTTCGTAGCCGGGATCCGGCGGCGGTGGAAGCAAACTTGCTGGCCCATCTGGGCAGTGCCCGCGCAACGCTGCTGCGCTCCATCCAGATGGGGCCGTTCAAGGTTCAGCCTTAGGGTGTCTGCGCACCCGTTGTGGCGGTATAGATGCTGTAGAGCGACTTAGTAGCGGTGATGAACAGCCGGTTACGGCGTGGTCCGCCGAAGGTGAGGTTGGAGACCGTCTGCGGCACCTTGATCTTCCCGAGCAATGTTCCGTCGGGCGCGAAACAATGCACGCCGTCGCCGGCGCTGGTCCAGACATTGCCGGCGACATCGACGCGGAAACCGTCCGGAAGTCCGGTGTCGATGTCGCAGAATACCCGGCTGTTGGCGAGTGTCCGGCCGCCGATCACGTCGAAGATGCGGATATGGCGTGGCGCGTTGATGTCATGGCTCGATGCTGAATCGGCGATATAGAGCTTGGTTTCGTCCGGCGAGAAGGCCAGGCCATTCGGTTGGCCGAAATCGTCGACCACGATCTCCATCTCGCCGGTTTCGGGATCGAGCCGATAGACGTTGCGCGTCGCCTGCTCGGGCTCTGCCTTGTAGCCTTCATAATCGGACAGGATGCCATAGGTCGGATCGGTGAACCACACGGACCCGTCGGAGCGGACGATCACGTCATTGGGCGAATTCAGCCGTTTGCCCTGAAAGCTGTCGGCGAGAACGGTGATCGATCCATCGATCTCGGTACGAGTGACGCGACGCGCGCCATGCTCGCAGGAAACGAGCCGTCCCTGGCGGTCGCGCGTATTGCCATTGGTGAAGTTCGAGGGCGTGCGAAAGGTCGAGACGCCGCCGTCCGGAACCCAGCGCAGTATGCGCTGGTTCGGGATGTCGCTCCAGATCAGGCATCCGGAATCGGCAAACCACGCCGGGCCTTCCGCCCAGCGGCAACCGGAATAGAGCTCGTCCAGAGCGGCGCTCCCGACGACGAGATAGCGAAACCGGGGATCGTGTATTTCGTAAAGGGGGGGCTCGTTCTTGGTCATTGCGGTGTTTCCTGTGATGCCTGCATGGATGTCGAAAAACGTATCAGCGGCCGCCAAGCGGCCGGCCGCCGGCGACGAGGATGACGGCGATGATGATGAAGCCGGTCAAAATGAGCCGCGAGCCCGCGCCGAAACCATAGGTATTCAGCATCGACACGACGAGGAACATGAAGAGCGATGCGCCCCATATGCCCGGCACGTTCGAATCTCCACCTGCGACCGCCGTCCCGCCGATGATGACAACGGCAATCGACATCAGCAGATATTCCGAGCCCATGTTGAGGGCGGCGCCGCCGGAGAAGCTGGCGAGGAGATAGCCACAGATCGAGGCGAGGATGGCGCAGAGGATATAGGTCGCGAGCCGCGTGCCATCGACGGGAATGCCGGCCATGCGGGCCGCGAATATGCTCTGGCCGATAGCCGAGATCCAGCGGCCATAGATGGTTTTTTCCAGCAGTATCCAGGCAAGAACGGAAAGCAGAAAGGCGACGATGGCAATGTTCGGGATGCCGGCAAGACTCGATACGGTGAAGTCGGCCAGCTGTTCCGGCGGCTTGATGCGCAGGCCGCGGTTGCTCCAGATGGCGGTGGATTGCACGATGAAGCTCATCGACAGCGTCGCGATGATCGGCGGGATGCGCAGAAGCTTGATCAGGGCATAGTTGCCGATGCCGATAGCGAGGCCGATTAGGATGGAAATCAGAAGGCCGGGCACGATCATGCCGTCCTCGACATTCATCAGCTTCAGCGCCACGGTTCCGGCGAGCGTCATCGTTGCGGGAACGGAGAGATCGATGTTGCCCGGCCCAAGCGTGATGACGAACATCTGGCCGATGCCGACGATGACGGAAAACGCCGCGAAGGTGAGCGCTGCCTGCGACAGGCCGAGAGAGCTGGCACCGCCGGTGAACAGGACGGTCAGGCTCCATACAACAAGCGTCGCGGCAAAGGACCAGATCCAGGGTTTCCGATGGAGCGCGCGAAGGGCGTTCATGCGCGGTTCCCCCGCTTTTCAAGACGATTGAGGAAGAGACGCAGGGCAAGAACGACGATGAGAATGGCGCCCTGTGCGCCGATCTGCCAATCCGGCGAAATTCGGAGGAAAGACAGGAATGAGCCGGCCAGCGTCAGCGTCAACGCGCCGATGACGGCGCCGATCGGCGAGATGCGGCCGCCGGTGAATTCGCCGCCGCCGAGGATGACGCCGGCAATCGACAGCAATGTGTAGCGCAGCGCGATGTTGGCGTCCGCCGAAGTGGTGAGGCCGACAAGAGCAATGCCCGAGAGCACGGCAAAGAGACCGGCCAGCCCATAGGCCGCAGCACGAAGAACGAGGATCGACCATCCGGCGCGCTGCACCGAGCGCTGGTTACCGCCGACGCCGCGGATCAGGACGCCGAAAGCGGAGCGCATGACGACGAAATGCGAGACAAGGGCGATGACGACACTGGCAACGATCGCCATGGGAACAAGCGGCGGTTTCGAGGTCATCAGCCAGCGCGCCCAGGCGGGTGCCTCGCCGCCGGGGGCCGGCAAGAGCAGCACGGCGAGACCGCCCCAGACGAAGCTCATGCCGAGCGTTACCACGATCGACGGCAGATCCCTGACATAGATGATCACGCCGATGACGGCATAGGCGGCGATGGCCGCTGCGAGGATCAGGATACCGAGCAACGGGGAAGATTGCAGGTAGGTCGCCGCCACGCAGGCGGCGAAACTGACGAAGGTTCCCATCGACAGATCGAGGTCGTTGACG
Organism: Rhizobium sp. AP16; assembly: GCF_000281735.1. Lineage (NCBI taxonomy): Bacteria > Pseudomonadati > Pseudomonadota > Alphaproteobacteria > Hyphomicrobiales > Rhizobiaceae > Rhizobium > Rhizobium sp. AP16. The sequence goes on from NZ_AJVM01000066.1 coordinate 44,048, forward strand.
GACATGATCATCATCTGGGCAATGGTTGCGAGCGCAATCGGTACGGCCAGATTGAACAGGAGATTGAGCCCGATATAGCTCATGGCGCGCGGCTGCAGATAGAAGACCGCGACCAGCAGAACGACGAGCGAGAGCGCCGGGACGAGCAGCCGCACCGTGCTGGGCGAAATGCGGATCATGCGTCTTCTCCAGAGAATGAGGCTGCCAGCACATTTTCCTCCGTAATGGCATCGCCGACCAGTTCCGAAACGATGGCGCCGCTGCGAAACACATAGACGCGGTCGCAAAGCCGGATCTCGTCCATCTCGGTCGAGTACCAGATGAAAGTTCGCCCGCCGGCCGCTTCATGATGCAGGATGTTGTAGACTTCCTGCTTGGTGCCGATATCGACGCCGCGCATCGGATCGTCCATCAGCACCATCGACGACGTCGTCGCCAGCGCGCGGGCAAAGAGAACCTTCTGCTGGTTGCCGCCCGAGAGCGACAGGATGCCGTTTGTCATGTCGGGTGTGCGGATTTCGATCCGGCCCTTCCAGTCGGCGCCAAGCCCGTTTTCGCGGGCTCTGTTGACCAGCAACTTCTCCGACAGATCGGAAAGTGAGGCGATGCTGAGGTTTTTCAGGATGCTCCAGAGGGGGAAGGTACCGTTCAGGCTGCGATCGCCGGCGACGAAGGCGATGCGGCCTTGCCGTCCCGGCAGCCAATCGCTGCTGAGTGCGCGGTAGAGTTCGAGCAGCATGTCGGTCTGGCCATGCCCGCCGAGACCGGCAAGGCCGATCACTTCGCCCTTGTAGGCCGTGAAAGGAAGGCCCTTGCCGCCTCTGGCAGGCAGCGAGAGGATGGGCGATGTGTCGGCGGCTCTATTCTTGTTGCGGTCGAAATCATGGTCCTTGACGACGCTGCCCATCGCCTGGACGAGGCTGTGGGTCGAAAATTCCTTTGCCGGGCGATTGGCAACGACCTTGCCGTCCTTCATGACGACGATGCGGTCGGAGGTCGACAGGATTTCGCCGAGAATATGCGATATCAGCAGCACGGCGCCGCCCGTATCGACATATTTGCGCACATAGGCCATGAGCTGCGCCGCAAGCCCCGCATCGAGCGACGATGTCGGCTCGTCGAGGATGACGAGCTTAGGCTGGTGTCCGACCGCGCAGAAGACGATGGCGATCTCGACCATCTGCCGCTCGGCAATCGAGAGTTCGCCGACGGTTTGCATCACGTCGATGCCGTGACCCGCGAAAATCTCGTCAAGCTTGGCGCTGACGATGCCGGCCGCTTGCCTGCGCCAATTCCATCCGCTGAGGTCGCGATGCACGACCCGCATGTTTTCGACAACGGTCAGGTTCGGCGAAAGGGACAGTTCCTGAAAGACGCAGCGGATGCCGTGGCCGCGCGCCGCGTTGATGCCGCGCGCGGTCTCGTCGCCATTGTAGGCGATAGTTCCCTCGTGAGGGCTGAGGCTTCCGTTGAGGACATTGACAATCGTCGATTTGCCGGCGCCGTTATGGCCGACCAGTCCGATGCATTCGCCGGCATCGATGACCAGATCGGCGCCATCCAGCGCCTTGACGGCGCCGAATTGCACCTTGACGCCGCGCGCGGAGACGACCGGTATTGTCTCAGCATCCTCGTTCATGGGCCTGTTGTCTTTAGCTGCAGTCATGGATCGATCCGGCAAGAATTCCTCAGCGACCGGCGCCACTCGAGAATGGCACCGGTCTTGAATGGCGGCACGTCTTGGCTCACTTGGCCGTGGCGATGACCTTCTGGGCGTCTTCCAACGAATATTCGACGTTGGCCACGCCACCCTGCTGGGTATTGGCGAGATTGGTTTCGAGATTGTCCTGATCGATGCGCAGGAACGGGACGACCAGATCCTTCTTCACCTGCTTGCCGTCGAGAATCTGCTGGGCGACCCAGAAGGCAAGCGTCGATACGCCGGGAGCGATGGAAACCGACATGGTCTCATAGCCGCTCGCGTCCTTTTCCTTCTTCCACCAGGCCAGTTCGTCCTGACGGTTGCCCATGACGATCGTCGGCATCGGGCGCTTGGCCGCGGCAAACGCCTGAGCGGCGCCATAGCCGTCGCCGCCCTGCGTCGCGACTGCCGCGATCTCGGGCAGGCTGGGGAGCACGCCCGCAACGGCGCGCTGGGCGACGTCCTGCGCCCAGTCGCCATGCACGGAGCCGACGATCTTGAACTGCGGGTATTTGGCAACCGCATCGTGAATACCGGCCGAAATCTCGTCATCGACGGAGACGCCGGCAAGGCCGCGGATTTCCAGGATATTGCCGCCCTTGGGCAGCTTCTTGGCCAGATACTCGATCTCGCTTGCACCCATGCCCTTGAAGTCGACGGCGATGCGCCAGGCGCAGGGTTCGGTGACGATGCCGTCGAAGGAGACGACGGTGATGCCGGCATCGCAGGCTTCCTTGACGGCGCCGTTGAGAGCCGTTGGCGATGCCGCGTCGATGACGATGGCGTCATAGCCCTGCAGGATCATGTTCTGGATTTGCGCCGCCTGTTCGGTCGCCTGGTTTTCCGCCGTCGTGAACGGATCGGCTGCGGCAACCACGCCGGCTTTCACGGCTTCACCCGTCACCTTCTGCCAGCTTGTCAGCATGGCCTGACGCCATGAATTGCCGGCGTAATTGTTGGACAGGGCAATTTTCTTGGATGATGTGTCTGCAAGTGCGGCAAACGGCGTCGCGACGGCTGCGATCACGACGGATGCCAGAAGTGTCTTGGCGATGTTCATGTTTTTCCTCCCAAAAAGACCTAAATCTCACTCCCAGGCCATGATTTTCGAACGCGCTCCTCAACGATGTTCGAAAATAGTATTTGCGCTGAAGGTTCCCCTGTCAGTAAGAATAGGATGTCCGAGATTCTTTCGGTTGTACAGGCGCTTAACGGGACGGATGTTGCGGGATTCCGCATAAAAATTGCGCCTTTCCGCAAGACGAACGATCCTGATCAGCGCTTAATGACCTTCGGATTTCGCGTTCCGCAACTGGCCTGGGGAGAGGTCGGCGCGTTGCCTGGGAGGGCCGCCTTGCACACGTTAGAGCCTCGGTCGGTGTTCGACCATTATCTCAGCATTTCCAGGCTCTTGGCCGGGCAGCTCGATTTTCATTCGGTCATCCGCTCCGTCGCCGCCGAGATCAGCCATGTCATCCCCTACGACCATTTCGATGTCTGCATCATCATGGTGGATGAGAAATATCACATCGCCTATGAGAGCGGCCTTGAGACCGATTGGGGCAAGCGCCACCCGGCTCCTGTCAGCGACAGCCCCATCCGCACGCTGCTCTGGGGCGAGGTCGACCATCTGTTGACCGACGATGCCTGCACCGATCCGCGGTTTCACTTCGAAGGCGCCTTCTCGCATCCGATCATCAGCCAAGAGCTGAGAAGCCGACTGCATGTGCCGTTGAAGGTTCAGGGGAACGTGATCGGAGCCCTAAGCTGCTCCAGTCATCAGACCGGCCTCTATGGACTACAGGATGTGGAGAATGCGCGCGCGATCGCCGATTTGCTGGCGCCGCATTTCTTTGCCATCCGCACCGCCGAGCAGGCAAAGCGATCGGCAATCGTCGAGGCGGAGGCGCGGGCGCGGGAAGAGGGCTTGCGTCTGGGTGCGCTGAAGCTGACCGAAGCCTTGGAGGCCGAACGCCAGCGCATCGGCATGGATCTGCACGATCAGACATTGGCCGACCTCACGCGTCTGTCGCGGCGGATGGAGCGGCTGGCGCATACGCCCGATGTCACCGGCGAAGCGCTTGAGCCTTTGTTTCGCGGATTGCAGCAATGCATGCACGACCTGCGCCAGATCATCGAGGAGGCCAAGCCTTCGGTTCTCCAGCTTTTCGGCTTTGCCCAGGCGGTCGAAAATCATCTGGAACGATCGATCCAGGAAAGCGGTGCGGGTGTGGAGTGGAAATTGACCGACGAGACCAATGGCGCCATCGATTGTCTGGAGCAATCCGTCAGCATCGCCCTGTTCCGCATTGCGCAGGAGGCGATCAATAATGCCGTACGCCATGCACAGGCGAGCCGCATTCTGGTTCGCTTGGGAGCCGCCGGCGGTGCCCTGACCATAGAGATCGACGATGACGGCGTCGGGCTGACCCATTCCCGCAAACCATCGGGAGGCGGCATCGAGAATATGAAAACCCGGGCGCGGCTGATTTCGGCGCGGTTCGCCGCGAGACCTGCAGGTCCCAAGGGCGGAACCTGCGTGAGTGTCACGTTGGCCGGCCGGCCGCTGGCGGCGGGAGGTGCGGCATGAAGGTGCTGATCATCGAGGACGATCCGCTTCACCGGTCCTATCTCAACGAAGCCGTTCGCGCCGCCCTTCCGGAATGCGAAACCGTACTGGAAGCGGAAAACGGCAATGCCGGCGAACGGCTGGCGCGCGATTTCAGATCGGCGCATGTCGTCATGGATTTGCAGATGAGCCCGCGCAACGGCATCGAGGCCGCGCGGACCATTTGGAAAGAGCGGCCCGAGACACGCATCCTGTTCTGGTCGAACTATTCCGACGAAGCCTATGTTCGCGGCGTATCGCGGATCGTGCCGCAGGGGGCGGTCTATGGCTATGTGCTGAAGTCGGCCTCGGATGATCGTCTGCGGCTGGCGTTGCGCAGCATCTTCATCGAGAGCCAATGCGTCATCGACCGCGAAGTGCGCGGCATGCAGCAGAAGAGCCTTGGAAACGCCAATGGCTTCACCGACGCCGAATATGAGATCCTGATTGATATCGCGCTTGGCATGACCGATCGGGCCATTGCGCAGCGGCGCAATCTGTCGGTGCGCAGTGTGCAGAACCGGCTGCAACAGCTCTATGAGAAGCTCGATGTCTACCAGTCCATCGGTGGCGAAGCTGATGGCGGGCGGTTCAATCTGCGTGCACGGGCCGTGGCCGTGGCATTCCTGCGCAAATTGTTGAACCATAGCGCTCTTGAGCGCGCCGAGGCCGATCTAGCCCATTGGCTTGGCCGGCAAAGAGCCTCGATGCACCCGGACGGTGGCCGCTTTCCCCGGAATGGATGAGGATGCGCGGTTACGGAAACGCCATGGCAGGTCAGACGAGACATGCCATGGCGATTGCTGATCCGGCGAAGGTCAGAGTTCTCCCTGACGGCTGCGGGCCATGACGACCGGAAGCAACAGATCGCCCCAGTTGCCGTCGCCGCCGTGATGGCGGGCCGAGCGGACCAGTTCGACCGAGACGCCGGCCTCGACGGCCTTCATGACCGAATGGTTCAGACGGTGCAGATCGTTTGCAAGCATGCGGATCGTGTTTTGCTGATCCGGCGACAGGCTGGACGATTGTTCTTCTGCGCGTTCGCGGACGCGTGCGATGGAAGCCATGTTTTTTCCTCCTTAAGCTCTGGGTTATTCGGCGGCTGGCCGGAACTGTTCGTGCTCGGTCGATGCTTTCATGGCGGTGGTCGACGAAAGACCGCCGCTGATGGCGAGCGACACGGCATCGAAATAGCCGGTGCCGACTTCGCGCTGGTGCTTGGTGGCGGTGTAGCCATTCTTTTCGGCGGCGAACTCCGCTTCTTGCAGCTCGGAATAGGCCGCCATCTGCCGCTCCTTGTAGCCACGCGCCAGTTCGAACATGCCGAAATTGAGCTGGTGGAAGCCGGCAAGCGTGATGAACTGGAACTTATAGCCCATGGCACCAAGCTCGCGCTGAAACTTGGCGATCGTCGCCTCGTCCAGGTTTTTCCGCCAGTTGAAGGACGGTGAGCAATTATAGGCAAGAAGCTTATCCGGATGATGCCTGTGCACGCATTCGGCAAAGCGCCGGGCCTGCTCCAGATCGGGCTTCGATGTCTCGCACCAGATGAGATCGCAATGAGGTGCATAGGCGACCGCGCGGGCGATGCAGGGCTCGATGCCGTTGCGCACCTGATAGAAGCCTTCGATCGTGCGTCCCGCATCATAATCGACGAAGGGCTGGTCGCGTTCGTCGATATCAGAGGTCAGCAACTTTGCGGCTTCGGCGTCGGTGCGGGCAATGACCAGCGTCGGCACGCCCATAACGTCGGCCGCCAGCCGGGCAGCATCGAGGTTGCGGATATGCGCCGCGGTCGGGATCAGCACCTTGCCGCCGAGATGGCCGCATTTCTTTTCTGAGGCGAGCTGATCCTCGAAATGAACACCTGCGACGCCAGCTTCGATATAGGCCTTCATGATCTCGAAGGCGTTGAGCGGACCGCCGAAACCGGCCTCGGCATCAGCAACGATCGGGGCAAACCAGCTGTCGACGGAAAGCCCCTTGTCTTCCGAGGTCTCGATCTGGTCGGCGCGCTGCAGCGTGCGGTTGATGCGCTTGGCAAGCTCCGGCCCGGCGTTGGCCGGATAGAGCGATTGATCCGGATACATGGCGGAAGCCGTGTTGGCGTCGGCCGCGACCTGCCAGCCGGAGAGATAGATCGCCTTCAGGCCGGCGCGGACCATCTGCATGGCCTGGTTACCGGAGAGCGCGCCGAGCGCATTGACGAAATCCTCGCTATGCAGAAGCTGCCAGAGCCGGTTCGCGCCCATCTCGGCCAGCGAATAGCGAAGCTCCACCGAGCCGCGCAGCCGCTTCACATCCTCAGTGGAATAGGGGCGCTCGATACCGTCGAAACGACCGGTCGGGATATTGCGGATCAACTTGTCAAATTCTGTCACGATTTCCTCCATACAGAATGCTTGTCGCTGAGGTGACGCATTGACAAGATCAACAAAGTGACGGCGAAATGCCAGTCAAACCTTTCAAATGACGCCTAGAAAAGGGTCATGTTGCAAATCCTTGACGAAGACGTGTGGTCAATTTGTCAATTTTTGTAAATATGACTGAAGTGGAGGAGGCCGGATGGTGGAGAGAAAGATTTTCGCAGGCCCGAAGGTTCGGCGCGTGCGCAACGGGCTCGGCATGACGCAGATCGCCATGGCGGATGCGCTGGAGATTTCTCCATCCTATCTCAACCTGATCGAGCGCAATCAGCGCCCGCTGACCGTGCAGCTGCTGCTGAAGCTCAGCTCTGCCTTCAAGATCGATCTCGATGATCTCAGGAGCGAGGCTGGCAATGGTCTCAGCCAGTTGAAGGAGGTCTTTGCCGATCCTCTCCTCGCCGGCGAGCTGCCGGGCGATCAAGAGCTGGTCGAGCTGGCCGACATTGCGCCCAATGCGGCAAGCGGCATGGTCAAGCTCTATCGCGCCTATCGCGAGCAGGCGGCGCGCCTGTCCGACCTTATGACCTTGACGACGGAGAGTGGAGCAATGCCGCCGATCGGTGGGGCTCGCTTGCCGGCGGACGAAGTCCGAGATGTTTTCGAGAGCCATTCGGCTTATTTTCCGCGTCTGGAAGCGGCGGCGGAGAGTTTTGCCGCCAGCCTCTCGCCTGAGCATGATTTGGTCTTCGCCTTGAAGGAGTGGCTACGCGTCGAGCGCGGGATCAGCGTCCGCGTTCTGCCTGTCCACGTCATGCCCGATCTTCGTCGGCGCTTCGACAGGCACTCGATGCGCCTTTTCATATCGGAACGGCTGTCGCCCGCCGACCAGGCGCATGAAATCGCCATCGAGGTTGCAACGCTCGCCCTGCAGGATGCGATCAGTGAAGAGTTGCAGGCTCTCTCCCTGTCGACGCCGGAGGCAAAGCGCATCGCCCGCTTCGAGCTTGGCCGTCTGGCTGCGTTGGCGCTTGCCATACCCTATGCGCCTTTTCTCAAAGTGGCTCAAACTGCGAAATACGACATCGACATTCTGTGCGCACGCTTTTCGGTTTCCTTTGTGCAGGCGGCGACCCGCCTGACGATGTTGCAGCGGCCGGGCGCCTCCGGCGTGCCCTTCTTTCTGATGGAGATCGATTCAGCAGGTCATCGCCTGCGAAAGATCGGCGCGCATGGTTTTCCAAGATCGGGATTCGGCGGCGGCTGTCCGAAGCTGAACATCCATGCCGCATTCCTGCAGCCGGGCCAGATCTTGTCCGAGACCGTCGAGATGCCGGATGGCTCGACATACCTGACCGTCGCCCGCACGCAGGAGGGGCCAAGGGCATCGTTCGGCGAGCGGGTGAGACGAACCGCGTTGCTGCTCGGTTGCGACGTCATGGCTGGTGGAAGCCTCGTCTACGGCCAGACGGGGGTGCCGGGTCAGCAACCGATCCCGGTCGGGCCGGCCTGCCGGTTGTGCGAGCGCAAGGGCTGTCTTTCCCGCGCCGAACCGCCGGTCACGCGGCCGCTCGGATTGGACGAGATGACGACGGGTCTGAGCATCTTCGATTTCTAGCCGGACAGCATCCATCGCGTGGGAACAATCGGCGGCGGAATCCGTTTCCGCTGATCGACGCGGTCAGCGGGACCTGGGGCATGATCGCGTTCACGGACAAGACCGGCGAGGGGAATAGACCATGAACGAGATTTTACTTCCGCCAGCCGTTCGTGCCTTCAAGCCTGTCATCGGCTTTTCCTGCAGATGGACAATCAAATGCGCTCCATGACCGCCTATTTGCTGCAGCTCCTTGTGTGGCTGGTCTTCATGGCAATCGTGATCCTGTGGCCCGCCGGTACTTTGGCCTTTCCCGGCGGCTGGGCTTTCATCGTTCTGTTTGCGTTTGGCAGTCTGGCGATGATCTTTTGGCTGGCAAGACACAGTCCAAGCCTGCTGCGTGAGCGAATGGGCTCGCCGCTGCAGCCCGATCAGAAGCCATGGGACCGCGTCTGGCTGATGCTCTTTATCCCGGCCTTCTGCATCTGGATGGGGTTCATGGGCTGGGATGCTGCCCGCACCGGCTTCATGGCTATCCCGCCCTGGCTTCAGACACTCGGCGGTGTGAGCATGGTGATCTACATGCTGGGTGCCTGGTGGACGTTTCGCGAAAATGCCTTTGCCGCACCGTCGGTGAAAATCCAGCCGGGCCAGAAGGTGATCGATACGGGTCCCTATGAGACAGTGCGCCATCCGATGTATGCAAGCGCGCTGCTTCTCTTCCTTGGCACCCCCTTGTTGCTGGGCTCGTGGTGGGGCCTTCTGCTTTCCCCGCTGTTCATTCTCGCAATTGCCTGGCGTGCCGTTCATGAGGAGCGTACTCTTGGTCGGGAACTGAGCGGCTATGAGGAGTATGCCGGGCGCGTGCGCTATCGGCTGGTTCCATTCATCTGGTAGATGGTAGACGATGGATTCCTGAAGATCTCGTCGAAGATTAATTTGCATCCGACATGGGCACGAAATCCGTCGCCAAGGCCGCATGCGGTTCGGACGTGGCCTTGAGATCATCTCCCGGAAAGCGCAACCCAAAGGGCTTTGGAGAGAGGTTTGCATCCCTCGCGCGAAAAATAGTGACGCCACCCGTTTTGCTATTCTCAATGGACAGCACGCCATCGATCGCAGGGTGTATATGTATGATCAATGCAATTTATGTTGCAGGCATAATGATTTAAAGTATATTCTCAAAAACTAATGCAATGATATCCTGGGTTTAATCATTGGGGGTAGTTATGAGTCAGCCTTCGAAATGGTGGTGGGGACTAATCCCCCTGGCGATTCTTTGGATCCTTGCCACGATCTTTACCGGGCAATCCATAAACAGTGATCTTGGCAGTCGGTCGACCTCGGCTTTGGGTACCTCTGTCCAGAATCCTGCCTTCAGCGTGTCGGGACGCGATGTCTCGGTTTCCGGTACCGTGTTCTCCCCGGCCGAAGCCTCGCAAATCGCCGGCACGGCGGATCAGGTCTGGGGCGTTCGCAAGGTTCTGATCGATGCCAAGGAGCCTGATGTCGCCAAGCCTTTCAACTGGGGCATAACCCATGAAGGCTCAGGCGTCGTCCTGACTGGCAACGTGCCGAACCCGACGACGCGCGACAAGATCGTTTCTGCCGCGAAGACCGCCTTCTCAGGTGCCGAGGTCAAGGACGAGATGCAATATGCCAGCGGAGCACCCGACGCTTACGATGGCGGTGTGCAGTTCGGGCTCGCTCAACTGGCCCGCCTCGCGAAAGGCAGCGTCTCCCTGTCCGATACGGGGCTGGCAATTTCAGGCACGGCCGCTACGAGCGACGCATACGATGCGATCACCGCGGCACTGAAGACATTGCCGCAAGGCCTGACGCTCGCAAAATCCGACATCACGGCACCGGCTCCCGTCGCAGCAGCGCCAACGCCGGCGGCAACCTCGACCACAACGGCTGCGGCAACGGCCGTAACGACGGCAGCAAGCACCGTCGCACCTGCACTCGCGCCATCCTCATTCAGTTTCGATGCCTTGAGGGAGGCGGGAAAACTGACGCTTTCGGGCAATTATCCCGACGATGACGCACACGGCAAGATCATCGATGCGGCCAAAAACCTGTTCTCCAGCGATGAGATCAGCGATGAGCTGAAAGCCGCACCCGGCGCGCCGAATGGGTTTGCGACCGCGGCACTCGGCGGGCTCAACGCCCTGTCGCGTCTTGCCAAGGGCTCATTCTCGCTCTCTGGCACCGACGCGAAGCTCTCCGGCGAGGCGCTCTATAACGGCGCGGTGAAGAGCATTCAGGACAGCTTCGCGGCGGCGATACCCGAGGGCTTCAAGGCGACGCCCGCCGAGATTGCCGTCAGCGCGCCTGCTGCGGCTGTCGACGCTCCGAATTGCCAATCGCTGCTCAACACGATCCTCACCAAATCGAAGATCAACTTCGACACCGGCAAGGCGCGAATCTCGCCGGCATCGTCCGGTGTGCTCGACACGATCGTCGCGACGATCGGCCGGTGCCCCGGTAATGCCGTGGAGGTTTCGGGTCACACGGATTCGAGCGGAGACGAGGCGGCAAACGTCGCCCTGTCCGAACAGCGCGCCAAAGCGGTCGTCACCTATCTGACGGACGCAGGCGTGCCGGCAAGCCGGTTGACCGCAGTCGGCCTCGGCTCGTCGCGTCCGGTTGCATCGAACGATACCGATGAGGGCAAGGCGCTCAATCGCCGTATCGAATTCTCTGTCAAATAGGGGAGGCAGCAATGACCTATCTGTTTTCGACTTATTGGCCTTGGATGCTGCTAGCGCTGGTGCTCGGGGGCATTGTCGGTTTTGCGACTTTCCTGCGGTCCGGCAAAGGCTGGTGGCCGGACGCCTGGCCGGGCTGGTTCAAGCTGCTGAGCCTGCTGTTCCTCGTGGGACTAGTCGTGGCCATCTTCAAATGGCTTCCCGGGCTGCTGGGGCATTACCTGGAAACCGCGCTGCTTTTCGTCGGCAGCTATATTGTCGGCTGCTTCCTCGGTAGCTGGCTGGCAAGCTTCCGTTCGCGGGAGGAGATTGAGACGAAAGAGCCTGTTGCGGTTACCGAGCCTGCGCCGGTGCGAGTCACGCCTCCAGCTCCCACACCGCCTCCGGTCGTTACTCCCATTCCGACGCCCGCCCCGGTGAAAGCAACCACCTCGGCACCGGTATCCGCCGCTCCCGCAGGCGACCATATCCATCCTGGCCAACGCCCGCCAGCCGTCGTGAAAGGGGTTGCCGCTCTGGACGATCTGAAGCTCATCGACGGTGTCGGCCCGGTCAACGAGGGAAAGCTCAACGAGCTGGGTATCTGGACCTTCAAGCAGATCGCGGCCTGGACGCCGGCAAATGCCGAATGGGTCGGCAGCTATATGGCTTTCCCAGGGCGCATCGAGCGTGAGGACTGGATTGGGCAGGCGGCACAATTGGCGAAAGGGCTCGGAACCGACGTCTCGCGCCAGGCCGATCTGGGCGATGCGTCCGCGGCGTCGGGCTTTGTTTCATCGGCGCCCGCCGCCGATGGCGACCATCCCGGTCAACGCCCGCCGGCGGCCGCAAAAGGGGCTGCCACTCCGGACAATCTGAAGCGCATCTCCGGCATCGGTCATGTCAACGAGGAAAAGCTGAACGAACTGGGCATCTGGACCTTTGCGCAGATCGCGGCCTGGACAGAGGCAAATGCCGAATGGGTCGGCAGCTATATGGCCTTTCCAGGACGCATCGAGCGCGAGGACTGGATCGGGCAGGCCGCCAAGCTGGCAAAGGGGATCGAAACCGAATTCTCGCGCCGGGTCGACCACGGCGACGTGCCCACCTCGTCGTAATGGACTTTCGACGAGCATGCAGATGGCCGCTCAGACCATGAAGAGCGGCATGATCCTCCCCCACCGAATGGGTAATGCTCCGCCGCTGATCGGGCGGCGGAGCGAAGACGTATAGTGTCAGACCTCAGTTCTTGACGGTATCTTCCAGGAAGAAGCGGCCGAGCGGGTTCTGGTAGAAGTTTTCAATGTTCTTGCGCGAGACGTTGATATAGGGGCTGTAATAGAGGTCGATCCAGTTGACGTCGTCCTTCGCCATCTTTTGCAGATCGATATACATCTGCTCGCGCTTCTTCGGATCGAGCTCCAGGCGGGCCTTGGCGACCAACTCCTTCACCGCTTCGTTCTTGTAATTTGTCGAGTAGTTGTTGTTGGAATCGTGGCCGAGCACGAAGGTCGTCTTCTGGTCCGGGTCAAGAATGTCGTTGGTCCAGTAGTTGACCGAGATGTCGTAATCGCCGGCGACCGTCATATCCCATTCCTGGCTTGGATCGACCTTCTGCAGGTTGGCGGTGATGCCGGCTTTCTGCAATTGCTGCTGCACCAGCACGGCCGTCTGCTCGTCGACTTCGTCGCCGGCGCGCAGAAGATAGGTCAGCGTCAGGTTGGAAACGCCGGCGTCCGCCAGCATCTTCTTGGCCTTTTCCGGATCGTAGGGGCGCTGCAGGTTGTCGGCATAGTGATAAAGCGCGCCCTTCGGAATGTAGGAATTGGCGACCGTGCCTTGGCCGAAGGTAACGGCATCGACGATCGCCTTCTTGTCGATGGCCAGATCAAGGGCCTGGCGGACTTCCTTCTTGCCGAGTTCGCCATGCGCGTGGTTGATCAGGAGATGGTCTTCGCGCGTCGAGGCATCGATGTCGACATTGAGGTTCGGGTCCTTCTTCAGCTCCGCCACGCGGGAAAAGGGAACGAAGATCGCCGTATCGAGCTGGCCTGCCTGGACGTTCAGCATGCGGGTGTTGTCATCCGGCACGGAAATCCATTCGACGCCGTCGAGCTTCACCCGGTCAGCCTGCCAGAAGTAAGGGTTCTTCTTGAGGATGATGCGGTCACCGCGCCGCCATTCCTCGACGGAGAAAGCACCGGATCCGATCGGCTTTTCGGCGTAAGCGTCGGGGCCGAACGTCTCCATGCCCTTCTTGGAAATGACGGAGGCGTTCGGCAGCGCCAGCGTCGACAGGAAGGGTGCGGAGGGATGCTTGAGCTTGATCGTCAGCGTGTGCGGGTCGGTCGCGACCGCCGTGTCGATCACCTTGTAGGAATCGCTCCAGAGCGAGGCCGCGTCGTCACGGATGCGCAGCAGGCTGAAGGCGGCATCCTCGGCCGTCAGCGGCGAGCCGTCGGAGAATTTCGCGTCGCGGATCTTGAAGACATAGGTGAGGCCGTCCTCGGATGTGGTCCAGCTTTCGGCAAGGCCGGGCTCGAGCTTGGTGCCGGTCTTATCGACGCGGATCAGCACGTCATAGACGTTCGAGAACACCCAGTTGTCGATGTTCTGCGCCGTCTTGATCGGATCGAACGTGGTCGAATCCTCACGGCGGCCAATGGTCAGCACGCCGGCTGCCTCGGCATAGGTTGCGGTGAGCGTAAGGCCGGCGACGATAGCCGCAAGCCCGATTGATTTCCATCTGCTGGTCATAAGATCGTTCCCTTGGTTGTTATGGCATGCGTTTGAAAGGCAGGATTTCGGCAACGCTGCTTTCGCCGCGAAGATCGGTGCCGGCAAAGAGCTGCTTGTCCGGATCGATGTCCGGAATGGCGGCGATGAGCGAGGCCGTATAGGGGTGTTTCGGACGCGCGAAGACCTCCTCGGACGGGCCTTCCTCGACGATCTCTCCGCGATACATGACGACGGTGCGTTGGCAGAGATTGCGGACGATGGCGAGGTCGTGGGCGATGAAGAGCAGGGTCAGGTTCATCTTCCGCGTCAATTCGCGAAAAAGCTCGATGATCTGCGCCTGGATGGTGACGTCGAGCGCGGCGACGCATTCGTCGGCGATGATAAGCTGCGGGTCGACGGCAAGCGCCCGGGCGATACCGGCGCGCTGGCACTGGCCACCGCTCATGCTGCGCGGCTTGCGCTTGGCGAATTCGAGCTCCAGCCCGACGAGATCGAGCAACTCGCCGACGCGGGCGGGGATGTCGGCGGATGCCACCTTGCTCTGCACCTTGAGCACTTCGGTGAGCATCTGGCCGATCGTCAGGCGCGGATTGAGCGCATTATAGGGGTCCTGGAACACCATCGCCGCCTCACGCCTGAGCTTGGCGAGGCCCGCCGTTCTCTGCTGCGCCAGGTCGATACCATCGAAGGTGATATGGCCGGAGGAGAGCGGTGTCAGGCCAAGGATGGCGCGGGCAAGCGTGCTCTTGCCGCTGCCGGATTCGCCGACAATCCCGACCGTCTCGCCGGGCATCAGTCGCAGGCTGACGCCCGAGACGGCGTTGACCGTTTTGGCGCCGCTGCCCTTGAAGAGGCCGCCGCCGACATTGAAGCGGACGTGCAGGTCGTCGATTTCGAGGAGCGGCTTGAGGGGCGCATCGTCTTTCGCCGTTTCCGCGACAGGAACCGTCTCATCGGGCATCGACGGATGGCTCTTGATCAGGTCGATCGTGTAGGGATGCCGCGGCTGCGACAGGAGCGTCCGTTTCGGACCGTCCTCCAAGAGTTTGCCGCCGCGCATCACGGCGATGCGGTCGCAGGTCTGGGCGACGATGCCGAGATCATGAGTGATGAGGATGATGGAGAGACCGCGCTTGTCGCGGATGTCCATCAGGAGCTTGAGGATCTGCGCCTGAATGGTGACGTCGAGCGCGGTCGTCGGCTCGTCGGCGATCAGGATCTTCGGATTGCAGGACAGGGCGACGCCGATCATCGCCCGCTGGCGCATGCCGCCGGAGAATTCGTGCGGATAGCTCTCATATTGCCTGATAGGATCGGGAAAACCGACCTGGCCGAGGATTTCGATGGCAGCAGCGCGCGCCTCGCGGGCGTTGAGACCCTGATGATAGCGGATGCCCTCGGCGATCTGGTTGCCGATCCGCATGACCGGATCGAGATGGCTGGTCGGGTTCTGGAAGATCATGCCGATCTCGCCGCCGCGCACCTTCAGCATGTCGGCGTCGCTGATCCTCGTCAGATCGCGACCCTCAAGCAGGACACTGCCGCTCTCGATCTTCAACAGCGAGGAGGGAAGGAGGCGGATCAGCGAGCGGCAGAGCAGGCTCTTGCCGGAACCGCTTTCGCCGACAAGGCCGAGGATTTCTCCCTTGGCGAGATCGAGCGACACGGCGTCGAGCAGCATGCGCTCGCCACTATCGAGATGCGCCTTGACGGTGAGATCGCGGACGGAAAGGACGGAGGCGCTCATTCGTGCACCCCCAGCAATTCGCCGAGCGCATCGCCAAGCATGCTGAAACCGAAGGCTAGGCAGACGATGGAGAGGCCGGGAAACAGCGTGATCCACCAAGCCGTGGTGATAAAGCTCTGGCCTTCGGCGACCATCACACCCCATTCGGCCAGCGGCGGCTGTACCCCAAGGCCGAGATAGCTGACGGCGGCGCCGCTCAGCAGAACGAGCACGGCATCCGACATCGAAAAGACGATCGAGCCGGCGATGGCATTCGGCAGCAGATGGCGGAACATGATGCGGAAGCGGCTGAAGCCGAGGCTGACGGCGGCAACCGCATAGTCGCTGTTCTTCAGCACCAGCATCTGCGCGCGGATGAGGCGGGCATAGGAGACCCAGCCAACCAGCGCCATGGCGATATAGAAGCTGCTCAGCCCCGGTCCGAGAATGGCGATGATCGACAGCATCAGCACTAGAAAGGGAAAGGCGAGGATGATGTCGACGATCCGCATGAAGACTGCATCGATCACGCCACCGAAGAAGCCGGCGATGGTGCCGATGGTCGTGCCGATCAAGAAGGGAAAGACGACGCCGATCACGGCAATCTGCAGGTCGATACGCGTGCCCCAGAGCACGCGCGAGAGTATATCTCGGCCGAAATTATCGGTGCCGAAGGGATGAAGCAAAGACGGCGCCTGTAGGCGGACATCGGCATTCTGCAGGATCGGATCGTAGGGTGCGATCAGCGGAGCGCCGAGCGCCGCCAACAGAAAGAACAGGAGAATGCCGCCGCCGATGACGAGAGTGAGCCGCTTGCCGAGAAGATGGCGCCAGGCGATGGAAACAGGAGCGGTTGCCTGGAGGCTCATATGGTCACCCGTGGGTCTGCGGCGACGGTGACGATGTCGGCCAGGAAATTGACGAGCACAGTGGCGCAGGCAAAGACCATGGCGACGCCCTGAACCACCATGTAATCGCGCGAGAAGATGGCGCGCACCAGAAGCTGGCCCATGCCAGGCAGCGCAAAGACGCTTTCGACAACGACAGTGCCGCCGATCAGCCAGCCGATATTGACCGCCAGCAGGTTGATGGTCGGCACCAGCGAATTCGGCACCACATGCCGCCAGAAAACGATGCTCTCCGGCATGCCACGCGCCCGCGCCGCCGTCGCCACGTCCGATTTCAGGGATTCGATCATCGCGGCGCGCAGGCTGCGGGTCAGCACTGTCGACAGCGACAGCGCGATGGTGAGGCTCGGCAGGATGAGATGCAAGAGCTTGTCACCAAGCGTCTCGCCGTAGCCGGAGACCGGAAGCACGCCGAGATCGACGCTGAAGAGAATGATGAGCATCAAGCCGAGCCAGAAAGGCGGAAAGCCGATGCCGAAGGTGGAGACGATCCGCACGATATGGTCGGCGGCGCGGCCACTGTTGCGGGCGGCAATCGCCGCCATCGGCACGGCGATGAGGATCGACAGGATGACGCTGGCAACGACCAGCGCCACCGTCGGCTCGATGCGGGTGGAAATCAGCTTCAGCACATCGATTTTGTAGAGGATGGACTTGCCCATCTCGCCATTGGCGAGGTTTTTCAGGAAGTAGAAGTATTGCAGCCAGATCGGCTGATCGAGGCCATATTGGGCGCGGATATTGGCCAGCGCCGTCGGCGTTGCGCGTGTACCGAGAATATTGCGGGCGGGATCTCCGGGAACGAGGCGCACCAGGATGAAGGTAATGACGCTGATGCCAAAAATGACGGGCAGGAATTGCAGCGGGCGGCTGAGAACGAACCTATAGCGATGCATGGTGACGCTCGCTTCCTTGCCTTCTTTGGTCGTTGAACGCTTCCTGTCGCATCATGCCTGCCTGTGCCTCGCCAGGAAATCGAGAAGTGCGGGATAATAGTCGCCGGGGTTTTCATAGAAGGGCATGTGGCTCGCATTCGCAAACACCTTGAGTTCGGCATTCGGAATGGCAAGCTTCATGCGCAGCGCGCAGGCGGGCGTCAGCTCGTCGTGCTCGCCGACGGTGATCAGGGTCGGCACGGTCATGCGCGGCAGGTCCGGGATGCGGTTCCAGTCCTTGAGATTGCCGATATAGAGGAATTCGTTCGGCCCCTGCATAGTCGCGTAAGGCCCCATGTTCCAATCGTCGAGCGAACGGCGCACAGGTGCGGGCCATTCCGGCAGGCGACAGACATGGCGGTAATTGAGGATCGTCACGGCGGCCATGTATTCCGGGTGATCGTAGGTGCCTTGCGCCTCATGCTTTTGCATCATCGCCACCGTTTCCGGGCCAAGCGCCGCACGCAGCCGCTCCAGTTCCGAGATCAGGTGCGGCATGTCGGCGACGGTGTCTTCGAGGATCAGCGTCTGGAGGTTTTCGGGATAGGTGAGCGCGTAGTCGATCGCGAGCCAGCCGCCCCAGGAATGGCCGAGCATATGAACTTTGCCGAGGCCAAGCGCCTTGCGAACGGTTTCGGTTTCTTCGACATAGCGGCGGATGGTCCAGAGAGCCGGATCGGTGGGGCGGTCGGAGGCGCCGGTTCCAAGTTGGTCGAAGGCAACGACGCGATAACCTCGGTCGACAAGGCAGGAATGCGCCTCGCGCAGATAGTCGCAGGGAAGGCCGGGGCCGCCGTTCAGACAGAAGACGGTCTCTGCGCCGGAACCGAAGCTATAGGCAATCACCTTACGCCCATCGACTTCGACCTCCATGCGTTCGTCCGGCTGCATTTCGCGCCACATCAGCTTACTCCGGCAAAATTCTTCTTGCTCAACATTTGGGCATGATTAAATTTTTACCGTAAACCGCGATCCACACCAGCTATAAGAAGTGATAGGGTCGGAGTTTGGATGTAAGCCGGAGTTCTCCATGCTTGACGAAATCGGAACGATCAGAAGCAAGTTTACCGCGCATGATACGCTGGACGGACGGATCGACCAGGCTTTCGAGGCGATGCAACAGCTCGGTTTCGAAGCCCTGGTCTACGACTACACGCCGGTACCCTTCGATCTCGACGGTGAGCTCATGGTTCCCTCGTTTCTGAAGCTGCGCAATATTTCCGACGATATGCTCGAATACTGGTTCGACCGCGGCTATTTTCGTATCGATCCGGTGCAGCAGGTGGCGCTGCGCACCTCGGCGCCGTTTTTCTGGAACTACAATGTCGAGGCTGATACGGCGATTAACCGCTATCTCGGAGAAAATACCGAACCGGTTGCGCGCTACCTCAACGAACGCGATATGTCGACGGGTGTTACCGTGCCGGTCCATATGCCGCGCGGCGATTATGCGACGGTAACCGGCATCCGTTTCGGGGCGAACAAGGATTTCGAGCGCAATGCGCTGCGCTACATCGCCGATTTCGGCCTGCTCGCGCATGTCTTTCATGAGAGCGCCTATGCGCTTTTCGATTCCAGCGCGCGCAGCGTCGGCAAGATGCGGCTGACGGAGCGGGAGCGGGAGTGCCTGCGTCATTCGGCCGAGGGGCTTTCGGCTAAGGAAATCTCGCGCATCATCGATCGTTCGGTTCCGACCGTCGTCATGCATCTGAATTCGGCGGCGAAAAAGCTGGGCGCCAAGAACCGCACGCAGGCGGTGGTGCGCGCCACGCATTATCGGCTTCTGGATAACGAGCCATCCTATAACTTCTGATAGCTGCCCCAGGCCTTGAGGCCGCGTTATGCTCCTCCGTCCTTGTCAACGAGATGGAGAAACCCGTGGCCGCCGTCGCATCGAAAGAAGCCTTCCTGCCCTTTCGCGAATACCAGACCTGGTATCGCATCACCGGATCGCTCGATAGTGGCAAGCTGCCCCTCGTCGTCGCCCATGGTGGCCCCGGCTGCACGCACGACTATGTCGATTCTTTCAAGGGCATCACCGAGATCGATGGCCGCGCCGTCATCCATTACGACCAGCTCGGCAATGGCAACTCCACGCGTCTGCCGGCAAAGGGCCCCGATTTCTGGACGCCGACGCTGTTCCTCGAAGAGTTGGATGCATTGCTGAAACTTCTCGGCATCCAGGATCGCTATGCTTTCCTCGGCCAGTCCTGGGGCGGCATGCTGGGTGCCGAACATGCCGTGCGCCAGCCGAAGGGGCTGAAGGCGCTCGTCATCGCCAATTCGCCAGCGAACATGCACACTTGGGTTTCCGAAGCCAATCGGCTGCGCCGCGAGCTGCCGCAGCATGTGCAGGATACGCTTCTGAAACACGAAGAGGCCGGCACGATCACCGATCCGGAATACATCGCCGCCTCCCGCGTCTTCTACGACCGGCATGTCTGCCGCGTCGTCCCCTGGCCGCCTGAAGTGGCGCGCACTTTCGCGATCATGGACGAGGACAATACGGTCTATCGCAACATGAACGGCCCCACCGAATTCCACGTCATCGGCACGATGAAGGATTGGACGATCGAGGACCGCTTGCCTTTGATCGAAGCCCCGACGCTGCTGATCTCCGGCAAATTCGACGAGGCGACGCCCGATGTCGTCAAGCCCTATGTCGACCGCGTCGCCGGCTGTAAATGGGTGCTCTTCGAGCATTCCAGCCATATGCCGCATGTCGAGGAAAAGGAGCTTTGCCTGGCAACCGTCTCCGAGTTCCTTTCGGAGCATGACTGATGCCGTGATAATATTATCCGACTAATGAGTTGGCCGTGCCGTATGCTGCGAGTGGATCTCTTTCGAAGGAAATCGCATTTGAAACAAACGAATCAGTGAAGATCCTTCGCAGGTAGCTTCTGGTTCAAAGAGATTTCGTGACGCGCACAATCCCGGAATCGACCGAGCGGCTGTTTCCGTGGGGGTGCTGCTGAACGCGCAGCTTGTTCTTTCGTCGATCCGGCTTGGTATCTTGGCCATTTGCGCGGAAATCTTTCTTGACCTCAACTAAGGTTGGGGTGTGAGAATGCGTTTATTTGCTGGCGAGGGGGAGCTGATGGCGATCATTCTGGGCGATAGTGATCTGGACCAGCTTCCGGTCATGCGGCTCGCCATCGAGGCGATCGAGGAAGCGATCCTTGCCCGATCCGCCGGGGATCTGGTTTCGCCACCAAGGCACAATGTTTCCTTTGCCGAAAAAGGAGACCTGATCTTCACGATCGGCGGAACGCTCGACGATGCCTCCATCGCCGGCTTTCGGGTCTATGATACGTTCAGAGGCCCTCGCCATGAGCAGATCGTCGCAGTCTGGTCGACCGAAACGGCGGAGCTTCAAGGCCTCATCATCGGCACTCGGTTGGGGGAGGTTCGTACCGGCGCGATCGGCGGCATCGCCATTCGTTATATGTCGTCCCCCGAAGCCAGGACGGTCGGCATTATCGGCAGCGGCCAGCAAGCCCGCACGCAGTTGGAGGCGGCAGCCCTTGTGCGCGAACTAACGCATGTCCGCGTTTATAGCCGCAGCGAGCGACGGCGCTATCTATTTGCACTGGAGATGGAGCAACGTCTGGGTATTCCGGTCGAGCCGGTGGACACGCCGCTTCGCGCGGTGAGCGACGCCGATATTGTGATCTGCGCCACGACCAGCCTCACGCCGGTGATCGAAGCAGGCTGGCTGAAGCCGGGGGTTCACATCAATACCGTCGGCCCCAAGACGGTGGACGAGCACGAGCTCGGCCTTGATGTTGCCGCTGCCGCCGATCTCGTCGCCACCGACTCTCCCGAGCAGGTCCGTGCCTATAAGGCGCCGTTCTTTCTGCATGGCTCGCCGAGTGCCGAGCGTCTGGTCGATTTGGCGGCGATCGTCAGTGGTAAGGTCATTGCGCGCCAGGCGCCCGACCAAACGACATTGTTCTGCTCGGCAGGTCTCAGTGGCACGGAGGTGTTGGTCGCCGCGCATATTTTGGCAGCGTTCAAGGCGAAGGCTGGCGCCGGTTGAGCTGGTGCCGCGCCTTTCTAATCTCTCGTTGAGCCGCCGGGATGTGATCCATCGCGCAGTAATTGCTGCGCCGTTGCCCGAAACATCTCCGCCAGCTGCTTCAGAAGCGGGCCAGTCGGCGAACTTCTGCGCCAGCATAGGCCGATACGGCGCTTCGGGTTGCCGTCGCTGAATTTCAGGAGACGGATTTGGTCGGACGACATGATCGGGCCGACGGTCGCTAGCGTAGGCAGGAGGGTGATGCCAACATTTGCGCCAACCATCAGGCGCAACGTCTCGAGGCTTGTGGCCTGAAAGGAGGATTTCTGTCCGGCCCCGGAGAGCCGGCAGACGTCGAGCGCGTGTTCGCGCAGGCAATGCCCTTCCTCCAGCAGCATCAGGTCGTAACGGGAGAGGTCTTCCATGCTGATGCTTGCCCGCTCGACCAGTGGATGCTTCTTCGGCACGGCTAGCAGGAAGGGCTCCTCAAACAGGAATTCCACCTGCAGCTGGTCGCTCTCGACCGGCGTGGCCAGGAGTGCGGCGTCAAGTTCGCCGCTCCGCAGGCGCGACAAGAGCACGCCGCTCTTTTCCTCGCTCAGAAGAATTTCCAGTTGCGGGAAGCGGTCATGCACCTGCGGCACCACATGCGGCAGGAAATAGGGGCCGAGCGTCGGAAAGGCGCCGAGACGGAGCGTTCCTAGCTCCTGGTTCTGGTTCAACAGCGCGGCATTTTTCAATTGCTGGACATCAACGAGGATCCGCTTTGCCCGTTCGGCGGCATCCTTGCCGAAGGCGGTCAGCATGAAGGCGCGCGCGTCGCGCTCCACCAGCGGCGTGCCGAGTTCCGCCTCGAGCTTCCTGATCTGCGCCGACAATGTCGGCTGGCTGACCAGGCAGGCCTCGGCCGCGCGGCCGAAATGGCGATATTTGGCCAGCGCGACAAGATATTCCAGTTCTCTGAGTGTCATGATGCTTCGCCGCTTAGGCGGCCTTGGCTTCCTCTTCGCTCGGAGCAGAGGTGCGGATGAGATGGTCGAAAGCGGCAAGCGACGCCTTGGCGCCTTCGCCCACGGCGATAACGATCTGCTTGTAGGGAACGGTGGTGCAATCGCCGGCGGCAAAGACGCCGGGCAGCGATGTCTGGCCGTGATGGTCGACGATGATCTCGCCACGGGGAGAAAGCGCGATGGCACCCTTCAGCCATTCCGTATTGGGCAGAAGGCCGATCTGAACGAAGATGCCGTCCAGAGCCAATGTGTGCTTCTCGTCCTTGTTGCGGTCCTCGTAGACAAGACCGGTGACCTTGCTGCCGTCGCCCAGCACTTCCGTGCTCTTGGCCGACAGGATGATCCGGACGTTGGAAAGGCTGCGCAGCTTGCGCTGCAAGACGTCGTCTGCGCGCAGCTTGCTGTCGAATTCGATGAGGGTGACGTGTTTGACAATACCGGCAAGGTCGATCGCCGCCTCGACGCCGGAATTGCCGCCGCCGATCACGGCCACATCTTTACCCTTGAACAGCGGGCCATCGCAATGCGGGCAATAGGCGACACCCTTGTTGCGATATTGCTCCTCGCCGGGCACGCCCATCTGCCGCCAGCGCGCGCCGGTGGACAGGATCAGCGTGCGCGATTTCAGCGTCGCGCCGCTGGCAAGCTCGACCTCGAACAGGTCGCCCCTGGGCGTCAGCTTTTCAGCCCGCTGCAGGTTCATGATCTCGACGGGATAGTCCTTCACATGCGCCTCAAGGGCGCTGGCGAAGGCCGGGCCTTCGGTATGCGGAACCGAAATGAAATTCTCGATCGCCATGGTATCGAGCACCTGGCCGCCAAAGCGTTCGGCCACAACACCGGTGCGGATACCCTTGCGGGCGGCATAGATCGCCGAGGCAGCGCCAGCCGGACCGCCGCCGACCACCAGCACGTCGAAGGGTTCGAGATCTGCGAGCTTCTCGGCGGCGCGCTTTGCGGCGCCCGTGTCGAGCTTGGCGATGATCTGCTCGACTTCCATGCGGCCCTGGCCGAACACTTCGCCATTCAGATAGACCGTGGGAACCGACATGACCTGCCGATCGGCGACTTCCTGCGGGAACACGGCGCCGTCGACGGCGACATGGCTGATCTTCGGATTGAGAATCGACATCAGGTTGAGCGCCTGCACGACGTCAGGGCAATTCTGGCACGACAGTGAGAAATAGGTTTCGAAACGGAATTCTCCGTCAAGATCGCGGATCTGGTCGAGAATGGCCTGCTCGACGCGGGGCGGATGTCCGCCGGTCTGTAAAAGGGCGAGCACGAGCGAAGTGAATTCGTGGCCGAGCGGAATGCCGGCGAAACGCAGGCTGATATCGTGGCCCGGGCTGGTCAGGGCGAATGAGGGGGCCCGTTCGCTGGCGTCACGCTGCTGGGCGAAGGTGATCTTGTCGGAGAGGCCGGCAATGTCTTCGAGAAGCGCCACCATCTCCTTCGATTTGGCACTGTCATCGACATTCGCGAGGATCTCTATCGGCCGTACGACTTTTTCCAGATAGGCCTTGAGCTGGCTTTTCAGTGCGTCGTCTAGCATCGATATGTCTCCGGTTGGGAAGTAAATGAGCGCGGCTTGTCCGGCGGGACAAAAGCGCCACTAGTCTAAATTGTGTGCGGGAGGCCTTCCCCGTTGTCAGGGAAGGCCATGGCCGAAGCCGAAGTCAGATCTTGCCGACGAGGTGCAGCGAAGGAGCCAGGGTCTTTTCGCCCTCTTCCCACTTTGCCGGGCAAACTTCGCCGGGATGGGAGCGAACGTACTGGGCGGCCTTGATGCGGCGCAGCAGGTCGGCGGCATTGCGGCCGATGCCTTCTGCGGTGATTTCCACGGCCTGGACGACACCGTCGGGATCGACGACGAAGGTGCCGCGATCGGCAAGGCCTTCGGCTTCGCGCATGACGTCGAAGTTGCGGGTGACGGTGCCGGTCGGGTCACCGATCATCGCATACTGGATCTTGCCGATGGTTTCGGAGCTGTCGTGCCAGGCCTTGTGCGTGAAATGGGTGTCGGTCGAAACCGAGAAGACCTCGACGCCCAAGCGCTGCAGCTCGGCATAGTTATCCGCAACGTCGCCCAGCTCGGTCGGGCAAACGAAGGTGAAATCGGCCGGATAGAAAAAGAAGACCGCCCATTTGCCGGCGATGTCAGCTTCGGTGACCTCGATGAATTTGCCCTGCTTGAAGGCCTGGGCTTTGAATGGCTTAACGGCGGTATTGAGAACGGACATGGTAGCCTTGTATTGTTTGGACGGGAGGAGTTTCGCGCTGCAACATAGTGCGTGCGTCGCAATAAGCAAAATAGATAAATCCGAAAAATTCGATAGGTTTTGTCTATGGGGCCACTCTGTGCAATGGAAAACCGTATCCTATCAAGGCTGGGAGCCGTTGTGGTGCAAGCCCGACCAAGGTGGGAAGATGCCGGCTCTTCGCGGAAAGGTATGCAATGAAGGATAATGTGATAATCGCCGGGTCCGAAGCGCTGAAAAGAACGAAAGAAGTTCTCGCCACGCGTTTCCAGGGTTACGCATTCGCATTTGCTGCTGGGTCGATCATGCGTGGCGAAGGGAAAAACACGTCCGATGTCGATCTGGTTGTCGTCTTCGACAGGCTTGCTACGGCCTGGCGCGAGTCTTTCGTGGAGGACCATCTTCCATTCGAGGCTTTTGTCCACGATCCGGAAACACTGAGCTGGTTCTTTGAAAATGACATGGCGCTCGGCTACCCGATCATCATCCATATGGTGGCTTCGGGCCATATATTGGGCCGGGACGTGGTGCAGGCCAAAGCCTGTCAGGCGCATGCCCGAAGGCTGCTCGATCAGGGCGCTCCTCCGCTCTCTGCTGCCAAGCTGGACGCGCTGCGATATCAGATCACGGATCTGCTCGCCGATCTCAGCGACGAGCGAGGTATCGAGGACACACGGGCGATCACGGCGCAGCTATACCAGCCGCTGGCCGATCTGATGCTCCTGACCCGTGGCCGATGGTCGGGCAAGGGAAAATGGATTCCGCGGCTTCTAAAAGCATTCGACAAAGTGTTGTTCGAAGGCTTTGATCGAAGCTTTGCGCTTGCCCTGGCTGGAGACGCTAAACAGCTGATCGAGTTTACCGGCGCGGAACTTACGCGAACGGGCGGAGCCTATTTTCACGGGGATCGCCGCGAGGCATCGCAAACCGCTCGCCGAAGCCGCCGATGGTGAATGTCTTTCTTCAGACTGCCTCTTGCAATCGGCGCGATGCTGTATTATCTGCGCATCATCACCTGTATCGATAGCCTGCCGGGCCAACCTTTCGAGGCCGAGCCGGTGTCTGCTGTCCAGGGTAACAGCGAGGGCGCTCCCCAGTCATGGGTCGAGCGCCCTTTGCTTTTCGAGCATGGGGCTTCGCCATCATGCGTGCAGGGCTCGCCGCGCAACGCCGGCCCCTGAAGTCGGCAGAGGACGTTATTGTAACCAATCGCGTACATTAGCGCGCTGACGCCTCGCCTGCATCTAACTGTCATTCCGCGGCGAAAATTCAGAATTAGTGTTCTCAGTGAGCGCGCGAATCGGGCATGATCGGTCTGCTGGCGGAGATCGGAGCGGCAACCGTAACCAAGCGCGCACATTTCTATATGGTTTGAAACAGATGTATTTGGTCGATCCGCAGCAGTCCGTGCCACGCTCGCACACAGCAATAGCTACCGCAAGGCGTCGATCGCGCGACGCAGGTGCTTGGCTACTTTTGTGTAACCCAAGAATTTCGATTCATTGAGCAGAAAGATCAGAGCCTGGCGCAAGCGCCCACGCTGGTCCTGTTCGGTGCCGTCAGGCCACTTATCTTCGTTCGGTGGTTCGATATCGGCGTCGCTTCCCGCGGGAATTTTTCCACGAAAACGACGCCAGCTTTCGACTGGTTTGACAAGTAAATTGCCAAGGCGCGATCGTTTCATGGCTTTGGTAAGTTCCTCTGGTTGATCGGTCTGTTCTGAATAAGAAGCGAATCCGATCCGATTGAGCGCGTTGCCACATGCCGACGTCGGAGGTGTCGAATGCTCGAGCGAAGCGTACCCAAACCAGACTTCAACAGCATCTGGGATTTTCCCCGGGTGCTTCTTCCCACGGCAATAGCTACCAATTTTGGTCTCCATGCGTTTCTGTTGTTGTGACGTTCATATCCAACCGAAGACGGGAGTGCACGTCATGATGAATTTGATCGATTCTTCCAATCGGGCCATGCATGCGGAAACGCTTCGATCATTTGCCGAGTTGCGATACGAGGTTTTTGTCCGACGCCTGGGCTGGGCTCTGCCTGCCGCCCGGGACGGATTTGAGGAGGATGAATATGATACGTCGCGGGCAGTCTATGTGACGATTAGCAATAGTGCCGGGCATGTGATCGCCGGGGCTCGGTTGCTCGATACCTCCGATGCCAGTCTTCTGAACGAGATTTTCCCTCATTTGGTGAAGGATGGCGACTTGCCGCGATCGGATCGGATTTACGAAATCACACGCTTCGCCATCGATCATCGCAGGGAGCGCCTGGAAGGCAGTATGGATTTGCGGAATCGGTTGCTTTGGGGCATTCAAGCAGCGGCTCTGCATCTTGAATTGGATAAGATGGTCTCCGTCACCTATACCCACCTCGAGCCGATGCTCCGCAAGGCGGGTTACCGTTTTCGCAGGCTTGGAGATGTCGACTGTATTGACGGCATTCCGACGGTTGCGCTGGAACACGAAGTCTCGCCCGACATCCTGGGTGCTTGCCGCTCTGCCTTGCTCACCGGCAGGGGTCGCCACAAATCCGGGTCGCTATGTCCGCTGTCGAGCCAGAGCAATCAACCGACCGCCAGTCTCGCTCAATCGGCCTTAGCCTAACGCGCGACCGCGGGAGATCGTCGCGCGCTGCTGTCTGCGATTTTTTGAGGATGATCTTGCTCTGCACTAGGCCCGATTTCGGATCGGGTCACAAGAGGCTGTGGCGTTGCACCTGCGCTCAATCGAGCGTCACCAGCCCCAGCATGATGGCTTTTACGACCGCATGGGTTCTATTCATCGCCTGGAGCTTCGTCTTTGCCATATCGGTGTAGAAATCGACGCTTTTTTGGGAAATGCTGAGGATTTCAGCGATCTCCCATGCGGTCTTCCCCCTGGCCATCCAGTGCAGTACGTCGATTTCGCGTGGGGATAGAAAAGATTTGCGCCGCGCCGACCCGACTTTCAGAGAATGACCCAGCAATATGCCCTTGGCTTTCCGATGATAGCCTTGGGCCAGGATCTGTACGATAGGCAGAGCGGCAAGGATACGCTCGTTGTTTCCGGTGCCAGGCTCTGGAACAACGCTGATGGCCACGGCTTCGCCCAATTCGGTCATGATCGGCAGCGTGATGCCGTTGGTGAGACCTGCATCCCAGGCCTCCTGCAGCAGGCGCCTCTGGTTCTTGTCGATATCATCCGATGTCAGCAGATCGCTCCACTGCGCGATCCCTTGGCCGGTGCCTACCCATTTCAAGGTCGGATCGATTTCCTTGTACTTCTGGTGAAAATAGTGGGTGAGCCATTTGTTTGGAAAATTTGAAATGATAAAGTTTTGTGGGTCCACCGTGGATTCATTCATGATGAACGAAGCGCTCATCCTGTGAATATTATAGGCGAACATCGGAAATCCGAGGTGAGACAGCGTCTTGGAAAAGACAGCTTCGAGAGAGTGTATGTCGGTACACAACTCGAGCTGATGAAGAAACGGTTGGACCACTTCAGCGTAGATCGTATTATACTCTGACATCAGTGACATTCCCCCAACATGCGTGTGATATCTGAAGCGGGCGCACGAACATGCCTTCTCCTCGACAGGCGTCTTCGCGATAGTCGCCGCTTTACTGATCTCCGATTGTAGCGATCTCGTTAGGGTGGTAGTGAGCTAACGACAAACGTGACCGTCGTTCATCAATTCCCAGGGCAAGGTTCTCCATTAAAAACGTGGGGAATTGAGGCATAGTTTTTTCCAGGAGTCTTTCATGGAAACGCTACGCTTGCAGCTTTCTGCTTTTATTGAGCACCCTCTTGGGTTGAGTATATGTCGAGAATTTGCAAGCGGTTACACGAAATGCTGATCGTCCATGGGTTCCGGTAGATGGCTGTTGCAGGTTTTCTAACTGTGTTCGGCCCGGAATTTGGCGGGGGTTGTTTGCTTGTGGCGCATCATGGCATTCGTCAGATGGCTTTGGCTTGAGAACCCTGTCTGCAAGGCTATGTCCGAGATTGGCAGTGTCGAGCCCAGAAGCAACCGTTCGGCCTCCTCCAGGCGGATGCTCACAAGGTATTTGTAGGGCGGCGTGCCGAACGTCATAGAAAATGCCCGGATAAAATGACTGGGCGACATCCGACAGATATTGGCGAGCGTTTCGATCGACAGTCTGTCGGCTATATGTTCGTTCATGTAGTCTAGTACTCTCTTGGACGTCTGCAGGGGCATGCGCCGATTTTGCGCCTTTGTTGCCCTTACCTTCGCCGTCGAATAATTCCGGATAAGATAAACGCCGAGGATCGTCAGGAACGCGTCGATATAGAGTTCGTTGATCGATGCGCTTGATATCTCCATGATCATGGTCCGGGCCATCCGAAGCGTGTAAAGATCGACGTGGCCGAAGCGAGGTGGACGCAGTTCCCAGCTTCCGCCTTCAAGCTCGGCATTCGCCAGATTTGTATAGGCGACCGGGCTGAAGGCAATGGCCGCATTCCGTTTCAGGCTCGGCCATTTGAGGGTTCTGTCGACGCCGGCCGGATTGATGACTAGCATGCCGACAGGCACTTCGAACTTTTGAAGCTTATCGCTGGAAAAGGCCGCCTCCATTTCCGGCATGGGGGCAAGAGCGACCGAGGCGAATTCTACATTGGTCTTGAAACTCATCGATCCTGCAGGTCGAGCAACCTTCATCAGCCCACCCAAGAGCGTCTGTGTCCGTGGGCCGATCTCCTCGGGAATGGCCGAAAATATGCCGTCCTCGTTCTTTGTGTCGAGTTCAACAAAACTATAGCCGTCTGGCTTGGCCATTAGCCTCAACTCCATTGATATAACCGGGACCAAGGCGAATGGTCGTTCGTGGGGGTATGCAATTGCGCGTACCAGGGCATGGGATTAGCTGGTTCGGTCAGCAAAAAGACGGAATATCCAATGAAAACGTTGCTTTGGAAACGCGTGACGTCATTCAGGTTGTGCATGCTTTGTATACAGACAGAGATAGAATTTTTTGAAGAGTAACTTCTGTTTCGATGAAAGAATGGCCATAAAAAGGAGAAGCTGTTCGTTCTTTCAATATAGATGCGCGTTCTGGATATGGATGCGTCTGCTGGACAGGTGGTGCGCATCGAGAGAGCGGGCGCAGATGCCAGCTAACGGTGCATGACGAGCGGTTCGCATTTGTCCTACTTGGATCTGGGGCTTGCAACAAGGCATAGAAAAGCGCACGGCGCCGATGGTGTCGGGGAATACTCGTGAAACACTATTCAACTTAAGATATACATATAAATTATTGTAATCTTTAAGCGCAGATAGATGATTTTATCGAGCCGAATTTTGCGGATATCATGTACGGTCAAAACACCAAAGAATGAGCGCGATGTTGTCGAGGATATAATCGGACAATTGAATTATCGGATGAGCAATTCCGGCCGTAGCCGCAATCATGAAACAGGCGCCGCTGTAGGGACGGTTTCTCTGCAGGCCGCTTATCATTCAGCGTGTCAGGTAACATTTGCGATGCTCACGCCCGGTCGAAAGACCAGCGATTGACCATATAGGTGCGTGGCGAGGTTCCGAGCATGCGCCGGAACATGGTGGTGAAGGCGGCAGCGCTTTCATAACCGGCTTCCAGCGCGACGTTGGTGACCGGCTGGCCTTCCGCGAGTTGGGGTAGGCAGGCAAAAACGCTCGCCTGCTGCCGCCAGATGGTGAAGCTGATGCCAGTTTCCTTGCGGAATTGCCGGGTGAAGGTCCGGCGGCTCATTGCCAGCTTCTCGGCCCAGTCATCCAGACGAGCATTCGGCGTCGGATTTGCCAGATAGGCACGGCAGAGTGCCGCCAATCGCCGGTCGGACGGGAAGGGCAGTCCGAGCGGGCGTTCCTCGAGTGTCGAAATCTCTTCGAGGAGGAGGGAAAGGACCAGTTCCGCCTTGCGGTTCCCCACCGGGGCTTCTCGCAGTCGGATGGCTTCGAGCAAAAGGCTGCGGGCGAGATCCGTCACCTCGACGACGCGAGGGGCTTCGTCCGATTGCCGGGGATCGTGCGGCATCACATAGACCGATTTCATACTGACATCACTCAGCATCTCGACGGAGTGTTCCAGGCCGGCGGGAATGAACAAGGCATGGCCGGGCGGCACCATCCACCGGCCCCGGGTCGTCAGGATCAAGATGACGCCGGCGAAGACGCAGAGCAATTGCGAGCGACGATGATGATGCCACGGCACGGTATAGCCCTGCCGCGGCTCTGAGCTGTGGACGAGCACGTCCGCATTCGATGCCTCCGTCCAGTGCATGTTTTGCTCGTGGCCGCTGTCGACGGTTGCCAGCAATTGTTGGGAGAGTTTTTCCATTTTGGCCCAATCGCGAAAGAATAGGACCAAAACACGAAAGAAGGTCACCCGCAAGCCGTGTAAAAGGCTAGTCAAACAGCACGGCGGAAAAGAATCGGCCGGCTCAGGAAGGAAACCTCAATGGTTGCGGCATTTTCCGGCACGCCGGCCCGATTTCAGAAGACGACAATATCGATCGTGGTGGCAGTCAGCGGCTGTCATCTCCTGAACGACATCATGCAATCGCTGCTGACATCGCTCTATCCTATGTTCCGGGAAAACTACGCGCTCGATTTCGTCCAGATCGGGCTCCTGACCATGATGTTCCAGATCACGGCGTCGTTGCTGCAGCCGGTGGTGGGTATCGTCACCGACAAATGGCCGATGCCCTATTCCCTGCCAGTCGGCATGATCAGCACCTTCCTCGGGCTCATCATGCTCGGTTATGCCGGTAGTTTCGGCATGCTGCTGGTGGCGGCTAGCCTCATCGGTTTCGGCTCGGCGGTGTTTCATCCGGAAGCCTCGCGCGTGGCGCGGCTGGCGTCCGGCGGACGCCATGGCCTGGCGCAGTCGTTCTTTCAGCTCGGCGGCAATGCCGGATCGGCCATTGGGCCGCTGATCGCCGCCTTCTTCGTGCTCCAGCATGGGCAGAAGAGCGTGGCCTGGCTTTCGATCCTGGCAGTCATCGGCTTCATCGTCCTGAGCTGGGTCGGCACCTGGTACGTCAACCATCGGCGTGAGCACGCGGCGCGTCCGGCGGCCAGCCGCGCCTTGCCGATCGCGCGCAACAAGGCGATCTGGGCGCTGGCGATCCTGATCCTGCTGACGGCGACGAAGAATGTCTACATGGCGAGCATCTCCAGCTATTTCACCTTCTACGTCATCGACAAGTTCCATCTCGACGTGCGCGACGCGCAGCTGATGCTGTTCCTTTTCTTGGGCTCTGTCGCGACCGGAACGATCCTGGGTGGCACGTTCGGTGACCGTTTCGGAGCACGCTTCGTGATCTGGTTCTCGATCCTCGGCGTCATTCCGTTCGCGCTGATGATGCCCTATGCGAACCTGTTCTGGACCTGTGTGCTGACGGTGGTGATCGGGCTGGTACTGGCCTCTGCGTTCCCGGCAATTGTGGTCTTCGCACAGGAGCTGATTCCGGGCCGGGTCGGGCTGATTGGCGGCATCTTCTTCGGCTTCGCCTTTGGGGCTGGCGGGCTGGGTGCTGCTCTTCTCGGCGATTTCGCCGATACGCACGGCATCCCCTTCGTCTATATGATCTGCTCGTATCTGCCGCTGCTCGGTCTGTTCACGATCTTCCTGCCGCGCATACCGAGGCATTGAATGACAGAGGCGGGGCTCGCTGCCCCGCCGAACACCTACATGCGCGGCCAATCTCCCGGCAGGTCGAAGTCGACGCAGCTATTGCCGTCTGACCCTTCCGTGCAGATCGCCAAGTCTAAAATTTTACCTCCATTTTCAGACTGGCCATCGGGCAGGTCTTCGCCATAGTCTATGCCTGCTTCATGCAGGAGGAGGAGACCGTCGAATGAGCATCACCATCAAAACCGCGGCCGAGGAACGCCATTGCAGCGATTCTCTCCATTTATCTTCGCCGCTTATGTTCGCCTGATCCCGACCGGGACGGCCATTCCCACCTTTCTTGCCTTGCAATGCCTCATTTCGACGCCACGGCCGCCGGTGCGGTCCCGGCTGATATCAATCATGTAGGACATGCCATGCCGCTCACCCTTGCCCAGCGCCTAGACCGTCTCAAGGTCCGTACCGCCGAACTCAGCCATTGGCGCGTGCGTACGGCACTCGCCATCGACAACTGGACCTTTGAAGGCGCGGAAATCGCCATTGGCCAAGCTTGGCCGCATCGCAAGGGGGTGGTGCATTTTGCCTCGCAGGCGACGGTGCCTGCCGACTGGCCGCTGGAGGAGACGCGGTTACAACTCGATCTTGGCGGCGAGAGCCTGATCACGCTTGCCTTTGCGGGAGGGGAGAGCGAGAGTTTCGGCCTCGACCCCTATCATCAGGAGTTTCCGCTGAAAGGCCGCAGTTTCTCGATTGCGACCGACAGCGTTGCCCGCTTTCCGTTCGGCGAACAGAACCGGCAGCCGAAGCTGAACCGGGCGCAGCTTGGCTGGATCGACCTACCGGTGCACAGGCTGCACCTCCTGCTGCGGCAGATCGTCGAAGCCATCGAGGCGCTACGGGATCATGAAGTCGTGCCACATATGCTCGATGCCGCCGAGACTGCGCTGCGCAGCCTCGACTGGCCATCCGCGACGGCTCCTTATATCGCGCGTACGGCGAATGCCGAGCAGCAGCAGAAGATCTGGGAATTGCCGGAGCTTGCGGAAAGTCCGGCAGGACTGTCCGAGGGAGAGCGTGCGACCGTGGTCGCAGCCCATGATGCGCTGCTTGCCCGCCTCAA
Source organism: Rhizobium sp. AP16 (assembly GCF_000281735.1). Lineage (NCBI taxonomy): Bacteria > Pseudomonadati > Pseudomonadota > Alphaproteobacteria > Hyphomicrobiales > Rhizobiaceae > Rhizobium > Rhizobium sp. AP16. The sequence goes on from NZ_AJVM01000066.1 coordinate 77,346, forward strand.
GGCATTGCAGGAGCGTTATCCGCAGAATGGCGAATTGTTGCTCACTGGACACGCCCATATCGATCTTGCTTGGCTGTGGCCATATGACGAGACGCGTCGCAAGATGCGCCGTACCTTCCACACCGCCTTGTCGCTGATGGAGCGCTCGCCCGACTTCCGCTTCAACCAATCGACGGCGCATTATTACGCGCAGATGGAGGCCGACGATCCCGAACTGTTCGCCCGGATCAAGGAGAAGGTCGGCGATGGTACCTGGGAAGTGATCGGCGGCATGTGGGTCGAGCCGGACACGAACATGCCGACGGGCGAAAGCCTGGTGCGGCAGATCCTCTATGGCCAGCGTTATTTCGAGAAAACCTTCGGCGCACGGCATAAGGTCTGCTGGTTGCCGGATTGCTTTGGCTTCTCCGGCGCCCTGCCGCAACTGTTGCGCCAGGGCGGCATCGAGAGCTTCTTCACCATCAAGGTCAATTGGAGCGAGACCAACAAGTTTCCCTATGACCTCTTCTGGTGGGAAGGGCTCGACGGCAGCCGCGTGCTGGCGCATGTCTTCGACAATCCCATGGAAGGCTATAACGGCTTCGTGCGGCCGGATTGCTATCTGCCGACGTGGAAGAACTTCCGCGCCAAGACGCTGCAGGACACGTCGCTTCTGGCGGTGGGCTATGGCGATGGCGGCGGCGGCGTGACGCCGGAGATGGTGGAGCGCGAGGAGCAGTTGCGTAGTTTCCCGGCCATTCCGAAGGCGCGCTGGGGCAAGGTCGGCGATTTCTTCACCGGCGCCCACCGTACTGCCGGGGAAAAGCAGCTGCCGGCCTGGTCGGGCGAGATCTATCTCGAACTGCATCGCGCGACGCTGACCAGCCAGAGCGGTGTCAAGCGTCTGCATCGCAGGGCCGAGCGCGCCTTGATCACCGCTGAATCCCTGGGCTCGATCGCCCATATGGCGGGCGCCGAAGCGCCGCGCAGCCTCGAACCGGACTGGCGCGTGACGCTGAAGAACGAGTTCCACGATATCTTGCCGGGATCGAGTATCCGCGAGGTCTATCAGGATGCCGAGCGCGAGCTTACCGAAGTGATCGATCATGCCAAGGTGGCTCAAAAGCAGGTCATGGATGCCGTCGTGGCGGTCCTGCCGAAGGGTGGGGTCGCGGATGCGCTGGTCGTCGCCAATCCGTCGCTGGATGGACGGCCTCTGCGTGTTACGCTCGCTGATGGCACGGTTCTGTCCACCGGCGATATCATCGCGCCGCTCTCCGTCCAGGTGCTGGATCGTGTCGCGTTGAAGCCGGCTGGCGGATTGCACGCTGAGGCGAACCGACTGGAAAACGAGCATCTTATTGCCGTCATCGACGCCGATGGCGCGGTCCAGAGCCTCGTGCACAAGGCTAGCGGCCGCGAGGCACTGGCCGAGCCGGCCAATCAGCTCTGGATCTATCCCGTCGACAAGCCGCGCAATTGGGATGCCTGGGATATCGACGCCGATTATCCGGAAAAGGGCGTCCGCCTCGACCGGCCCGAGAGCATCGAGCTTGTCGAAAGCGGCCCGCATCGCGCGGCGATCAAGGTCGTCCATCGCTACCGCGATTCGAGCGTCGTGCAGCATTATGTGCTGACCGCCAACGCCAGGCGGCTGGATATCGAGACCCATATCGACTGGCACGACCGCCGCACCTTCTTGCGCGCGCTTAATCCGGTCGCGGTGCGAGCTCGTACCGCGACGTTCGAATGTGCCTATGGCGTCGTCAGCCGCCCGACACACACCAATACGAGCTGGGACGCGGCGATGTTCGAAGCCGTCGCCCATCGTTTCGTGGATTTGAGCGAACCGGATTTCGGCGTTGCGCTGCTGAACGACGCCAAATACGGCCATAGCGCCCGTGGCAACGTGCTCGGCATCAGCCTGGTGCGTGGGCCGATCTATCCCGATCCGCTGGCGGACGAGGGCGAGCAGCAATTTACCTATGCGCTGCTGCCGCATGCCGGCGCGTGGCACTCTGGTGGCGTGCGCGAGGAGGCCGACGATCTGAACCAGCCGCTAGTGGCGACCACTGCCGCCAATCTTGCGGGAACGACGCTTGCTCCGGTCGTCGTAACAGGCACGCCGGTCGCACTGTCTGCCATCAAGCCGGCTGAAGAGGGGGATGGGCTTGTGCTGCGCGTCTACGAGCCGGCCGGCCGGCGCGGCGGACTGAGCGTCCAGCCCGCAAGCGGCTGGCATGTCGCCGAAGCCGTCAATCTGATGGAAGAGCCTGCCAAGCGCGATGCAGGCCCGGATATCCTACCCTTCGAGGTCAGAAGCTGGAAGCTGAAGAAGGGATAGCGGTTTTACCGCTCTTCGGGTCTCTGCTGCCGTAGCGTTTTGCCGCGGCAGCAGTATCTGCTTGGTGTCAATACTCGCGATCGTGGACGACACCCATGATTTCGCCCCTCCGGGATACGCTCACCAGGAGCTTGTCGCCGTCGCGCGTTGCCCTGACCAGAAAGCGCTCGCCCACGTCGTTGACGTCTCTTACTCTATAACCGCGTCTCTCCAGCAATTGGATGACATCGTTCGGGCCGTAGTTGCCGCGGGGCTCTCCCCAACGGTTGGACGAGTCGTGATGGCGGTTCCAGGCATGAAGAAAGTTGGCCTCGGTCTGGCTGTCGCTCTGGTCGGAATCGCCATCCGGTGATTGATCGTTATAGATAACGACTTGAGCAACGGCGGGCGTGATGAGACCCATCGTCATGACTGCTGTCATACCCAGCGCGATGAAGGCGATCTTCATTGGCATATCCTTTATCCGTTCCTGACATGTGCAATCTCCTGTGGAGATGCTTGAAGTTGGCCAGGTCGCAACCGCTAACCTTGGTTCTCGTGCGGCACATAGCCCGATGATGATACCCAAGCATTTTTTGCGGTGTGTTCTCATTTGTTGCGAAACTTACGGGCGCCGGCCGTTAGCCGATCTCTCCGCATTTCGATAGAATATCGTCGACAACGGAGGCGAGCGGCGCAGCGGCGTCAATGGTCGTGGCGTTGTTGGGAATGTCTTCTTGCGTTGCATGCAGTCGCAGAACCACGTCTCGCTCGGCTGGTTTTCCGCCAAACTCGTCTTCAGCTCTGCTGGCAAGCCGCCTCTTCAACGTGTCCAAATCGACGTCGAGAACGAAAACCCTGTCAAACAAATCAATAAAATGATGAAAATTCCTTGAGCCGCCGCAGAAAAAGGAAATCGCGTGGCTTCGATCGGCCACGAGGGATTTGACTTTGTCGACATCCCAAATGTGGTGCTCGTGGCCAAAGGCCACGTCCGGAATGTTCTGCCTCTGCGCAGAGCTGTCAAGCGGCACGCCCGTCTGAGGGTCGCCTTGATAAGCCAATTCACGGTCACCGTGGATGACGTGGTAACCGCGCTGCTGCAGCTCGGTGGCGACTGAGGTCTTGCCAGTCCCGGAAATGCCCTCGATCAAATAGTTCCTGACGCCCATTTCGTTCTCGTTCGATGAACCACACGCCCCCTTGGCAAAGGCCAAGTACTCCTGTCGCCGGTGTACAAAGCAAGAATCATAAGCAGATTTCCGTCGCTTCAATTCTTGCGGTTTGCACGGTACGGACAGAAGCCGGCTATTTTCCCTTTCGCAGTCTCCGTCCGAACTTAATCCTCAGCTCATCTACGGCTGCTAATGCTCGACGCGACGGTATCGAACACTTGCCCTGTTTGATTTGGGGCACCGGAACCGCATTGAAATACAGCCTTCGCGAATGCCGATCAGGGTCTTCTAGGTCATGGGGCGGTGTAATTCATGGCTCATATCGTTATTATCAATCCTCGCTTCGAAACCTCCTATTGGGGGCTTGAACACGCGCTGCCGCTGTTCGACGTGAAGGCAAATCTTCCCGTCGCCTGTCTGCCTCTGCTGGCGGCGCTGACGCCTGCCGAGCACACCGTCACGCTGGTGGATGAGAATGTCGAGCCGATCGACTACGATCTCTGTGCTCAAGCAGACATCGTGGCGCTGACGGGTATGATCGTTCAGCGTTTCCGGATGACGGAAATCCTCACCGCGCTCAGAGCGCGTCATTGTTTCATCGTCGTCGGCGGGCCGTGGGTGACGGTGAAGGAGGATTATTTTGACGGGCTAATCGACGTCAAATTCATCGGTGAGGCCGAGGAGACCTGGCCGCAATTTCTTTTCGAATGGAAGGAAGGGCGCCACGCCGGACGCTACGAACAGTCCGGCAAGACGGATATGAGCACGGTGCCGGTTCCGCGCTTCGATCTTCTGAAGATGGATGATTATGCGGTCGGCAGCATCCAGTTCTCACGGGGCTGTCCGTTCACCTGCGATTTCTGCGATATCATCGTCGTGTTCGGGCGAAAGCCGCGGATCAAGACCAGCGTGCAGATCATCGCTGAAATTGAGGCATTGCTGGCGGTGGGCATGGATACGGCATTCATCGTCGACGACAATCTCATCGGCAACAAGAAGGCGATCAAGGAGGTCCTTCGCGAGGTGGTCGCCTGGCAGGAGCGTCACCATTATCCGATGACGTTCCTCACGGAAGCCTCGATCGATCTTGCCGACGATGCCGAGCTGATGCAGCTGATGGTCGATGCCAATATCCGCGTCGTCTTCGTCGGCATCGAGACGCCGAACGAAGAGGCGTTGCGCGAGACCAAGAAGCTGCAGAACTTGAGAAAAGGCGGGACGATGCTGGATAAGATCCACGCGATCCAGCAGACCGGCATGGAAGTCTGGTGTGGCATGATCCTCGGCTTCGACAGCGACGACGCGACAATCTTCGAGGCTCAGCGTGTCTTCATCAAGGACGCGCGGATCGTCAATGCCATGATCGGCATGCTCGCCGCGATCCCGAAGACACCGCTTTATACGCGCCTTGAACAGGAGGGGCGGCTCGATCACGCCGATCCCCCGGCCTACGGCACCAATGTCATCCCGCTCAATCTCAGTCGTGAGACCCTGCGCGACGGCTATCTCGCCGTGCTCAGCGACCTTCACCAGCCCGCCGCCTATTTCGACCGGCTGGACGCGCTTTATCTCGATGCCCGTATCCAGCCGGAGCGGACGCGCCTGCGGCATCTGCGGCGCCATCCTCTCCGCCTGGTGGCCCTCAATGTGATGTGGGCCTTGGAGGCCATTGGCATCTTCACAAGATTGATGCGGCGGGTGCCGGAGGCGGACTTGCGCAATATCTATCGGCAGCGCCTCTGGAAGCTCCTGCTGCGCCGCCGCTCGCCGGTCGTTCTGCAGATCTACGCGATCAAATGCGCGATGCACTACCATGCGCATCTGATGGTCCAGCAAATGCGCACCGGCGGCGATATCGTCAATTCGTTCTGAAGGTTGCTCTTATACCAAAGCTCCGAACTGGGCGTTGTGCAGCCGGGCATAGGCGCCGTCGCGGGCCAAGAGTTCGGCATGTGTGCCTTGCTCGACGATACCGGTCGGTCCCATGACGATGATACGGTCGGCATTGCGGATGGTGGCAAGCCGGTGAGCGACCACCAGGGTCGTGCGTCCTGTCGACAGGTCGGCCAGCGCCTGCTGGATGGCGTATTCGGTGGCCGTGTCGAGCGCCGATGTCGCCTCGTCGAGGATGAGGATCGGCGGGTTCTTGAGGAAGATGCGGGCGATGGCGAGGCGCTGCTTTTGGCCGCCTGAGAGTTTCACGCCACGTTCGCCGGTCGGCGTGTCCAAACCATCGGGCAGCGACAGCACGAATTCATCGAGCGATGCGCGGCGCAGCGCCTCCATGATTTCCTGATCGTTCGCACCGAGCCGTCCATAGGCGATGTTCTCGCGAATGGTCGATCCGAACAGGAATACGTCCTGCTGCACGATGCCGATTTGGCTGCGCAGGGAGGCCTGTGTCATATCGCGGATGTCGATGCCGTCGATGGTGATGCTGCCGCCCGTCACGTCGTAAAAACGCGGCAGCAGCGAGCAGATCGTCGTTTTGCCTGTTCCCGAAGCACCGACGAAAGCCACCGTCTCGCCGGCCGCGATCGTCAGGTTCAGGTCCGCGAAGATCGTGCCGTGCTCCGAATAGCCGAAGCTGACATCCTTGTAGGTGATATTGCCCTTGAGATGTTTGACCTCCATCGCATTCGGCCGGTCGGCCAAGTCGGGCTGCGTGTCGATCAGTGACAGGAAGCGCTTAAAGCCGGCAATACCCTTCGGATAGGTCTCGATCACCGAGGTGATCTTATCGATCGGGCGGAAGAAAACGTTGATCAGAAGCAGGAAGCTGATGAAGCCGCCATAGCTCAGCTCTCCCGATATGACGAACCAGGTCCCGGCCATCATGACGACGAGCTGCACCACGCGCGTGCTGAAATAGCTCAGTGCTATGCCTGCCGTCATATAGGCGTAGCCATCCAGCTTGGTGGCCTTGTAATCCTCGTTATGGCCGGCAAACAGCTGGCTTTCGTATGTCTCGTTCGCGAAAGCCTTGACCACGCGGATGCCGCCGACGGTTTCCTGCATGCGCGTGTTGAAGTCGCCGACCTTGCCGAACAGGCTGCGCGAATTCTTGGTCATCTTGGCGCCGTAGCGGCTGACCAACCAGGTCATGAAGGGCACGATGGTCGTCGTCAGCAGCGCCAGCTTCCAATGCACTGAGAACATCAGCAGGAAGGCGCCGATGAAGGTCATGATCGCGATGAACAGGTCCTCGGGGCCGTGATGGGCGATTTCACCCACTTCCTCGAGATCCTTGGTGACGTGGGTGATCAGATGCCCGGTCTTGTTGTTGTCGAAATAACGGAAGGAGAGCTTCTGGATATGCTCGAAGGCCTGGCGGCGCATGTCGGATTCGATCGAGATGCCGAGCGCATGGCCCCAATAGTTGACGATCGCCGACAGGCCGGTCGACAGCGCGTAGACCATCAGCAGCACCGCGGTGGTTGCTGCGATCAGGCCCCAGTCACGGCCCGGCAACAACTGATCGACGAAGAGCTTGACCGCCAGCGGAAAGCCGAGCTCGAGCAGGCCGGCGACGACGGCGCAGCCGAAATCAAGGAAAAACAGCGTCTTGTAACGCGCATAATAGGAGAAGAAGCGACGAAGCATAAATGCCCTCCATGGGCATGGGAGAAGACAGGATCAGACAAGAATGGACAGAACAGCAGTCCACATCCGGCAGCGCTGTTCAGCGTTTATGAGTGCCGAAATTTCTCATCGAACGAGCCTCCTTCATGAGTCGCGTCGAATTTATAGCCGACGTGCTGACCGATGTCATCCCCTTCGTCGCTAGCCGATTGGCGTGGCCGACGGATAGTATGCGCCGGTCACGCGCGTCCGTAGGAGAGCTTCGGATACCAGTCCCTTGCCCGTCCCTCGGGCGTCATGTCGAGGATCGTCCAAAGCGGCATGAGGTCCGGGGCGCCGCGCGGATCCTGACCGGGATCGGCCGTCACCGGACCCATTTCTTCACCCCAGAAATGCCGGACCGTTCCGTCCCGCCGCGTGAAGACATTGACCGCGGCATCGTCGCTGCCGCCCGGGCCGAGCGCGCGATAGTCGCGGCTATACTCACCGGTCGGGTCGGAATAGAGCGGCAGATTGCGCCAGCCGCGCTCCCGCTTGAAATCCATCAGCCTGTCGATCGGCGACCGGGCCACGACGGCGATTGCCATCCGCTGCTCGATGTCGAGCACTTCGCCTTCTAAGGCCGAGAGCAGACATGTGCACATCGGGCAGGGCCGTGTCCGTTCCGGGCCGAACATGAAGCTGTAGACCAGCAGGCTCTCCTTGTCGTCGAACAGATCGGCGAAGTCGAGGGGGCCGTCGGGGCTGATGAACTGGTAATGCTTCTTCACTATCCCGCCCGGCGGCAGCGCCCGCCGTTGCGCCGCGACGCGCTCTATATGGCGGCGAAGCTCGATCTCTTCGGCGAGCAGCGCGTCACGCGCCTGCCGGTATTCGATGCTCTCGTTCGGAAATCGTACGCCGTTTCTTTGCGCCAGCTCGGATGCCGGCACATAACCGTCTTCATTGATCATGATATCCTCCCTGTGTGATCCGTTGCGCTGATGCTGGTCGCATGGCGCCATCGGATTTCGACAAAAACATGGAAGGAAAACCCGATTGTCGGTCGAAAGTTCCGGCAGCGGAGGAGGCATAACACTCCGGGAGATCACTGGGCGGCGGAACGGGCCTCGACCGCCTCATCCCATTCGATTTCCGGTTCGCCGTCCTCGTCCTCAAGCATCGGCGTATCCATCACATAGAGATAGCCGTCGAGCATATCGCAGGCGCGCTCGGTGGCGCCGATCTTGGCGTCCGTTTCGCCGATCGCCGTGGCGATAGCCTTGATGCGGGCACGCAGCATATGGCCGACGACATCCTTGCCGGGGCGTTTGCCCAGGCGATCCAGATGAAGACGGATGCGGTCGGAATGGCGTTCCAGCTCGCTCTTGCTGAAATTCGCCTTGCGGATTTCTTCCAGGAGACTGGCGCGCATATGGGCGACCGGATCGAAGGTTCCCGGCTCGCGCTCGTCCAGAACCATGTCGGTGATCAGCTTCTCGATGGCGACCAGCGCCTGCAGGTCGACGGCGTCGGTCAGTTCGACATCGTAGCCGGTATCGTCGAAGACCTTGCGGCGCACGGGGTCCAGAAGCAACTCATGGGCCTTCTTCAGTCGCCCGAAGGCTTCGGCGTCGCCGCCGGAATCAGGGTGTGCCCCTTTCGCCCGCTTGCGATAGGCCGCTTTGATCTGCTCGTCGCTCGCATCGCGCCCGACGCCGAGAATGTCGTATGGATCGGTCACTCCAACTCCTGCTGCCGCTCAGCCCCGACCAAAGTCCTGAAGCCCTTCTGCCATCGATATTGCCAGTGGGTCATAAGCCCGCCGGCGGGCGGTTGATAGCCGCCGCTCTCTTCCTTCTTTATCATCACAACGGCAGAGTTTGGACAAAAAGATCGGCGTGTGCGGCGGAAACATGTCTTCTGTGGAAATAGTCGCCGTCAGATCGTCCTGTCGAAGAAGACCGTCGAGTGGGCTTGCTTCAGCCGGTAAAGCTGAGCCGGGCGGTTGCTGGCCCGGCGCATCTCGCCGGGGATCGGCTCGATGAAATCCACTTCGGCGATCCGTTTGCGGAAGGCGGATTTATCGAGATCGCGCCCGAGAAGCCGCTCGTAGACGGCTTGCAATTCCCCCAGGGTGAAGGCTGTCGGCAATAGATGCACGGGCAGCGTCGAGTATTCGACCTTGTTCCTCAGCCGCATTATCGCTGTGCGTAGGATGTCGGCATGGTCGAAGGCGAGGGGTGTCGTCATGGCGTCGCCTGCGATCGGCCACCAGGCGACGTCCGCCACATTGCCGCCTTGGCGCAGCGTGATCTCGTCGGACGGGATCAGCGCCATATAGGTGATGCTCAGGCTCCAGTCGCGCGGATCGCGGGCCGCATTCCCGAATGCCTGCAACTGTTCGAGATAGGGTGCCGTAACGCCGGTCTTGGCGGCAAGCACCCGCCGCGCTGCAGCCTCCAGGTCGCCGTCCTCATCGACGTGGATCCAGCCGCCCGGCAGCGCCCAGTCGCCGGCATAGGGGGCCGCGCCGCGCTGCATCAGCAGCACTTCGAGCCCATCCGGCGCCAGCACGAAAATCGCGAGATCGACCGAAACGATCGGTCTTTTGTGGAGGTCTTCGGGGCTGTTCATGATATGGACCATAGCGCGCCCAGATGTTAGTGTAAAGTTGCAACTAACTTAGTTGACATTTAATACTAAGTAATGTTTGTTGCCGAGCATGGGCGGCGCAAGACCGCCGCGCGACTTGCCAGGAGACAGTCATGTTCGGATTTCGTTTCATCAAGACCCAGCCGACCCAATATCTGATTCAATATCGCAATGGCCAGCCGCTGCGCGAGGGTGCGGGACTTTCTTTCTGGTACTATGCGCCGTCGAGCTCGATCGTTGTCGTGCCGACGGCAAGCGTGAACGAACCCTTTATCTTTCCGGAGATTACCTCTGACTTCCAGGAGGTGACGGTACAGGGCCAGATCATCTACCGCATCGCTGATCCGCGTCGGACGGCAGCCCTGCTCAATTTCGCCCTTAATCCCAAGGGCGCCTATATCTCGGAAGATCCACAAAAGCTGTCGCAGCGATTGATCGACCAGGTTCAGGTGGCGATGCGCGCTGAAGTGCAGGCCCTTTCGCTGAAGGAAGTTCTCGCAGCCGGTGAATTGCTGGTCACTCGCGTCGCCAAGGCATTGCATGACCACCCGACGATGGAAGCGCTTGGCCTTGAACTTCTCGGCCTGTCGCTGCTGGCGGTGAAGCCGAAACCGGAGACGGCCAAGGCGCTGGAAGCCGCTGCACGCGAAGCTCTGCTGCGCAGCGCCGATGAGGCGATCTATGCGCGCCGCAATGCCGCCGTCGAACAGGAGCGGACGATCAAGGAGAACGAACTGGCTACCGAGATCGCCATCGAGAACAAGAACCGCCAGGTTCGTGAGGCACAGATGGATGCCGAGCGCTCGGTCCAGGAACGGAAATTGCAGATACGCCGGGAAGAGATGACCGGGAAGATCGGCCTGGAAGAGCAGAACAAGGCGCTTGTCGCACTCGCCTCGGCTAATGCCCGCGAGGAGGCGGACGCCAAGGCCTATGGTCTTGCTGCCATGATGAAGTCTTTCGGCAATGCCGATCCGAAACTGCTGCAGGCACTGGCTTCGGTCGGCATGGATCCCGGTCAGCTGATGGCGCTTGCCTTCCGCGATCTCGCAGACAATGCAACGAAGATCGGCCAGCTCAACGTCACGCCCGATCTCCTGCGGGAAATCATGCAGCCGCAGGCTCGGCAGCCTCAGACCAGGAAGTGAGCCATGGCGGCTGGAGACGACAGGAAGATCGTGTTGATCGTGCGCGACACCCGGCTCGATGAGCTGATCGCGCGCTTCAATACGGTCCAGCAGGCCCAGTTCTATGTCGAGCATCTCGGTGCCGATTTCGGCGATTATCTGGCGGAGCAGCAGCACTACCGCGCGGCGATTCTGGAGGCCGAGACCAGCCTTCGTGTCTTCGGGCGCGTGCTGAAGCTCAACCGGCGCTACCTCGGCAATTTCATCTTCGGAGCCGACGATATCGTCGTGGTTCTGGGTCAGGACGGCCTTGTCGCCAATACCCTCAAATATCTCGACGGCCAGCATGTCCTGGGCGTTAATCCGGATCCGAAACGATGGGACGGTGTTCTCCTGCCCTTCCGCACAGCCGACATCGGCAAGATCATGCCGCAGGAGATCGCGCATCGCCGGCCGGTGAAACATGTCACCATGGCAAAAGTCTCGTTGAACACCGGAGAGACGCTTTACGCGGTCAATGATCTTTTCATCGGCCCGCGCAGCCATGTCTCTGCCCGTTACGATCTACAGATCGGTGACCGGCGGGAAAGGCAATCGTCGAGCGGTATCATCGTCTCGACCGGCATGGGGTCGACAGGATGGTTGAAGAGCCTTTATGCCGGTTGGGCGGGGGCGGCTGCGAGCTTCGGTATTGAACTTCCGCAAGCGGCGCTGAATGCCTCGTTTCCCTGGGATGCGGAATTCCTGCACTATTTTGTTCGGGAGCCGTTTCCGAGTCGGACCACCGGCGTCTCGCTGGTTTCCGGGCGGGTCTCAAGCGAAGTCCCGATGACGGTCGTGTCCGAGATGGCCGAGCATGGGGTGATCTTCAGCGACGGTATCGAGATTGATTTTCTCGCATTCAATGCCGGGACGCAGGCGACGATCGGTCCTGCCGACAGGCAAGGGCTGCTGGTCACATAAAAACCCCGCTTCCGAGCGGCGGAAGCGGGGTTTCATTGGTTCGTTCAGGGTCAGGCGGCCGAGAACGGTACAGCCACGAAGGTCTTGTCGCCGCCGCGTTCGATCAGCAGCAGGACGGACTTGCGGCCTGCCTTGCCTGCCTGGGCAACAGCGCTTTGAACATCATGAGCATTGTGCACCGGCTGGTCGTTGACCGAGACGATGACGTCACCGGCTTGGATGCCTGCAGCAGCGGCCGACTTGTCCGGGTTGACGCTGGCGACGACGGCGCCCTGGACGCTGTGGGGCAGGTTCAGCTGTTCCCGTAGATCAGGGGTCAGGTTTGCGAGGCCGACGCCGATGCTCGGCTGGTTGGAGGGCAGGACCTTGCCGTCACCGCTGTCGTTGGCGGCCTGCTTGCTGTCGTCATTGCCGCCGATGGTGACATTGACGTCCATGCTCTTGCCATCGCGCCAGACGGTGAGCGAGCGCTTGTCGCCTGGGGAGAGATCTGCGACCAGGCGCGACAGATCCTTGGGTGTCTTCACGGTCTCATCATTGACGGCTGTGACGATGTCGCCGCTCTTGATACCGGCGCGGGCGGCTGGCGTTCCGTCGTTGACGCTGGCGACCAACGCGCCCTGCGCCTGCGATAGACCGACGGCATTGGCGATATCGGACGTGACCGGCTGAATGGCGACGCCAAGATAGCCGTGGTCGATCGAGCCGTTCTTTTCCAGCTTGGCGACGATCGCCTTGGCTTCGTCAGACGGGATGGCGAAACCGACGCCGACGCTACCGCCATTCGGCGAATAGATGGCGGTGTTGATGCCGACGACATTGCCTTCACGGTCGACCAGCGGGCCGCCGGAGTTGCCGTGGTTGATCGGCGCGTCGATCTGGATGAAGTCGTCATAGGGGCCGCTATGCAGGTCACGGCCGCGAGCCGAGACGATGCCGGCAGTGACCGTCGTGCCGATGCCAAAGGGGTTGCCGATCGCCAGGATCTGGTCGCCGAGCTTCAGCCTGTCGGAATCGCCCCAGGCGACGGTGGCGAGCGGCTTCGGTGCCTGGATCTTCAGAACGGCGAGGTCGGATTTTGCGTCGGCGCCGAGGAGCTTGGCCGGCAGTTCGGTGCCGTCATCCAGCGTCACCTTGATGTTGGTGGCATTTTCAATGACGTGATTGTTGGTGACGATGATGCCATCAGGGCTGATAATGAAGCCGGAGCCGAGCGCCATGGCACTCTGGCTTTGATGACGTTGAGGCGCCTGTTGCTGCGGGAAGGGAATGCCCTGGTTCTCGAAGAACTGGCGGAACTGCTCGTCCATCGGCGAATTGCTGGTATCCGCGCTGGTGTCGGTCGCCTTCATCGTCGTGGTGACGGTGACGACGGCCGGCTTGTCGGCGTCGACGATCGGCGCGAAGGAGCCGCCGGGTGCGATGATGCCGCTAGGCTCGGCGGCCGAAGCGACAGTGGAGGCGTTGAAGGCGAAGGGCAGGGCGCCGGCGCCGACGATGATGGCCGCGCCGACAATGGCTGCAGCACGATGTTTGCGAAGAAGAGATGACATGGCAAAAGTCCCTTACGAGATCGTTGGCGATATGGCGTCTTGGGTCCATGTCAGGGACCAGGCGTCGAATGGGTGGACGCCAACTCCTTCCGGGAGCCTCCGCCTTCAGATTTTACTGAGGAGCGCAAAGTATAAAAAGGAATTGGCGTTGCTGATTAATATGATCCGCCAATTGTGTTTTACAAATTAAATATTGATCATGTTTTTATTGCAAAAATTTAAGAATATTACCGAAATTTAATGCGGTTTCGCCGGAATCTTTCCATCTTTCTGCTTAAGGGGTTTCCGTCTGCGGCCAGCGGGCCAATGCTTCCACACCAAGCGCGGTTAAACTGTAAATCCCGCGATCGACACGTTCAAACCAGCCATAGACATTATCCTGCAGGATTTGGGCGGCTTTCGGCGCGCTGGCGCGAATATCCTTCGGGCGTTGCAGGCCACCCCGAATGGCGGCGGCACAAGCGAGGGCCTGCTGGCGATAGGCGGTCATGATCGGCGAGCGCGTGCTGCCGCCCAAGGCGGGATCGCCCTTGCGCCGCCGGTGTTCCTCGACAAGACGCGAACGCTTGCGGAGATTCTTGCGCGGCATCAATGCGACCGGGCTGACGATGATGTCGACCAGGCCGCTATCGGAGACTGCCAGCATTCCGAAGCCGAGCCGGCGGCAGAGATCGCGAAAGCGGCGATCGCTCTCCCGTCCCTTGCCCTTTGCCGAGACGCGGGCAGCGATCCACACCTCGTCGCTGGCCGCAGCCCTGTCGACAGCCTGCAGCACGAGTTCGAGATTGAAACTCAGCTTCAACTCGCAGATGACGACAACAGGCGGCTCGCCGTCGCTGAGCCCGACGAGATCGCAATTGCCGATCTCGCCCTTCACCATATAGCCGGCCGTCTCAAGGAAACTCTTGATCGGGAGGTAAAGCGCCGTTTCCAAATCTTGCTCTCTGGCTTGAGGATCTCAGGATCGTTTTACGCGATTCGCGAGGCCAGGAAGTCGATAAAGGCGCGGATGCGGGCGGCAAGATGGTCGTGGCCGGCATAGACGGCGTGGATCATCTCGATATCCTCGGGATTGAAGTCTTCGAGCACCGGCACCAGACCCCCGGCGTCGAGATCCGGCTGGACATGGAATTGGCCGACGCGGGCAAGCCCAACGCCCGCGAGGCAAAGGCTGCGCACGGTCGGCCCGTTGTTGGCCTGGAGATTGCCGAAGACGGGTTTGACGGATACGGAGCCGGTGTGCGGATCGCGAAATGACCAGCCCTCAGCGGTCGGCCGAAAGTTGAAGGTCAGGCAATTGTGATGATCGAGATCATCCGGCGTCGCCGGCAGGCCTTTCCTTTCGATATAGGCCGGGGATGCCACGATGACACGGCGGCTTTCGAGAAGCTTGCGGGCTTTCAGCGAGCTGTCGCGCAGCGATCCGACGCGAATGGCGACATCGGCGCGCTCGCCGACGATGTCGATGACGCTGTCGCTCAGCGATATCTCCAGCTCGACTTCCGGATAGAGCGTCAGGAACTCGGGAATGAGCGGCACGACATAGCACACGCCGAAAGCAACCGAGGCGCTGACGCGCAGCCGTCCACGCGGCACTGCCGCTCCGCCCGCGGCGACCATGCGCTCGGCCTCTTGGATATCCGCGAGGATCGCCTGCGCCCGTTCGAGATAGACCTCGCCCTCCGGTGTCAATTGCAGCGAGCGGGTGGTGCGTACCAGAAGGCGCGTGCCGAGCCGGTCCTCAAGACGGGTGACGAGCTTGCTCACGGCGGAGGGCGACAAGCGCAATTTCCGCCCGGCGGCCGAGAAGCTGCGAAGCTCGGCCACCTGGACGAAGACATCCATTTCCCCGGCGCGATTATCCACCCTTCCCCTCGATACTTTGAATTCAATTCACAAGTGTTGATTTTATATAGGTGATTATCGAACGAATGTCTTGAGCCCATATTCTGTCCGAACAAGAACCAGCGCAACCGGATGAGTCCGGATGCCTTTTCGATCGGGTCATCTCATGCCACTCGCTCTCTTTGCCTTGACGATCGCGGCTTACGCGATTGGCACTACCGAATTCGTCATCGTCGGCCTGCTGCCGACGGTCGCGAATGATCTTCACATTACCCTGCCGCTTGCCGGCCTCATCGTCAGCGTCTACGCGCTCGGCGTCACCTTCGGCGCGCCGATCCTGACGGCGCTCACCGGCCGCATCGAGCGCAAGCCGCTGTTGCTCGGACTGATGGCGCTCTTCATTGTCGGCAACGGCATGGCGGCGTTGAGCACCGGCTATGAGTTCCTGCTCGTCGCCCGGGTGCTCTCGGCTTTCGCCCACGGCGTCTTCTTCTCCGTCGGCTCGACCATCGCCGCCGATCTCGTGCCGGAAAACCGCCGCGCCTCGGCGATCGCCATGATGTTCATGGGGCTGACGGTCGCGATCGTCACCGGCGTGCCGCTTGGTACGCTCATCGGCCAGACCTTCGGCTGGCGCGCAACTTTCGCCGCTGTCGCCGTGCTCGGCGTCATCGCCTTTGCCGGTATCGCCCTGTTGCTACCGTCGAACCTGAAGAAGGCGCCGCCGGCCGGTATCGGCGAACAGCTTCGCGTGCTTGGAAGCGGCCGGTTGCTGATCGTCTTTGCCATGACGGCGCTCGGCTACGGCGGCACCTTCGTCGCGTTTACTTTCCTCGCATCGATCCTGCAGGACGTGACCGGCTTTGCCGCCTCCGCCGTCAGCCTGATCCTGGTGCTCTACGGCATTGCCATCGCCATCGGCAATGTCGTCGGCGGTCGCCTTGCCAATGGCAATCCGGTCAAGGCGCTGACATGGCTCTTCCTCGCCCAGGCGATCGTGCTCGTGCTTTTCAGCTTTACGGCCGTTTCGCCCTGGCTTGCCATTCCGACGCTCGCCGCCCTCGGATTTCTGTCCTTCGCCAACGTACCGGGCCTGCAGCTTTATGTCGTCCAGCTTGCCCGCGAGGTGCGTCCCGCAGCCGTCGATGTCGCCTCGGCGCTTAACATCGCCGCCTTCAACCTTGGCATTGCCGCCGGTGCCTGGATCGGCGGGCTGGTGGTGGAGTCTTCGCTTGGCCTCGGCGCTACGCCCTGGGTCGGCGCGATCCTGGTCGTCGCTGCCCTCGTCCTCACCCTTTGGAGCGGCGTTCTCGACCGCCGCTCGGCCCCTGTGGCGCAAAGCGCTTCCTGCGCCGCCTGATCAATCTGCAATCGAAAGGAAATCCCATGCATCTCGTCAACGCCAATGGCGCATCGATCCCAGCTCTCGGCTTCGGCACCTTCCGCGTGCCCGGCCCCGATACCGAACGCATGGTGTCGTATGTGCTGAACAACGGCTACCGACATATCGATACCGCCCAGATCTACGGCAACGAGGCAGAGGTCGGGGAGGGCATCCTGCGCTCCGGCCTTGCCCGCGCCGATCTTTTCCTGACGACCAAGGTCTGGGTCGAACATTATAAGCATGCGGCCTTCGTCGCTTCGGTCGATGAAAGTCTGAAGAAGCTGAAGACCGACTATGTCGATCTCCTCCTCCTCCATTGGCCGAACGACGCCGTGCCGCTTGCCGAGCAGATCGGTGCCTTGAACGACGTTGCCAAGGCCGGCAAGGTTCGCCACATTGGCGTCTCGAACTTCAACCGCGCGCTGATGACGGAGGCGGCAAAGCTCAGCGAACTGCCACTTATCACCAATCAAGTCGAGTATCACCCCTATCTCGACCAGTCACAGGTGATTGAAACGGCCAAGAGTCTCGGCATGTCCGTCACCGCCTACTACGCCATGGCGGATGGCAGGGTGCTGAACGATCCGGTTCTGAAGGCTATCGCCGGCCGGCACGGTAAATCCGTCGCGCAGATCGTCCTGCGCTGGATCGTGCAGCAGGGTCTGGTCGCGCTGTCGAAGACGGTCTCCGAGACCCGTGCCCAGGAAAATGCGGCGATCTTCGACTTCGAGCTGACGGCGGAAGAAATGGCAGCGATTAGTGCGCTTGCCGAGCCCAACGGGCGAATCGTCAGCCCCGATGGCCTCGCACCGGTCTGGGACGCAGCTGCTTGATTGCAAAATCTGGAGAGGGGCCGCCACACGCGGCCCCTTTTTGATTACGCCTTGAAATCCAGCTCGACCTTGGAAACGGTAACCGATGCCGGCAACAGCGGTTTGTGGACACGCTGGCCGAAATGCCGCTTGAAGCCGAAGACGTTGTTGATCAAGCTCTTGGTATAGAGGCCCGGGCCGCTCGAATAGATGCGCCAGCCGCCATCGACGGCGATGTCGCCCGCCTTGACGCGAGCCCAATCGGACGAAGCATGATAGCGGTCATCGAAAGCGGCATCGCTGCTGCTGAAATAGGTGTTGCGCTGTCGCAGCGACGCGTGGTCTAGCCGACCGCTGACCGAGATCGGATTGGCGAGCGCCAGCGCGCTCCAGACGCCTTCGGCATCGTTATCCAGAGCCAGCGCCTCGCAGTAACGCAGATGCGCGTGCACATACATGAGGCCGATCTCGCGCCCGAAGAAGGACGAGGACTCGGCGCGGCGGAACAGCGTCTCCGGCCCCCCGGCATAGGTCGCCGGCTTTTCCATCAGCCGGACGCCATCCGGGAAGAGCAGGTTCTCGCTGATCAGCTTCATGTGGTCGCGCCGCTGCTCGGGTGTAAACAGGCCGCCCAGCATCGGCTGCGTCATCGCGATCAGCGAAAAATGCAGGCCGGTGCGGGTGTCGGCCGGATGCAGCAGCAGCTCGACGCCGTCATGGCTCGGATCGAAGACACCATAGCCGGCGACGATACCGTCGCGCATCAGCAGGCGATTGAAATCGCTGCGCATGGCGGCGGCAGTCTCTTTGAGGCTCTGCGCCTCTTCGTCCCGGCTTGCGAATGTCAGGATTGCGGCATAGCGCACGAGCTGTTCGTAGAGCAGCGAAACGGTCCAGCTGCTGACCATCCAGTCGCGCAAATGCGGATCGGCCGGCTGCAGGCTGTCGTTCCAGTCACCTTCGCCATAGCGGATCAGGCTGGTGCCGGGCACGAAGCGGCTGCGCACGGTGTCGAGCAGCTTTTCGACATGGTCGGAGATCGTTGCGGTCTCTTCCGTCCGCTGCATGGTGTCATCGGCTCGCCAGGGAACGGTTTCGGCGAGGAAAGTGATATCGCCCGTCGCCTCGATATAGTCGCAGAGCGCCTTCAGCGGCCAGACGACGATATCGCCATGGCTCTCGCCGGCGCGGATATTGGCATAGGGTTCCAGCATGAACCATTGTGGCCAGTCGCCCCGGTCCCGGTATTGTTCGGAAAAGACGGTGCTCAGGACCTGCTTCACCTCGGCGTCGTGTTCATAGGCAAGCAGGAATTCAACCGGCCCCTGGCAGACGTCGCGCGTTCCCCAGGCCGCCCCGGTATATTGTTCTAGGCCGTGCGGCACGCTCAGATGGATGATGGCGTCATGCGCCAGCCAGGGCAGCATTACCGCCTGCTCGACGATATCCGGTCCGCTGCCCTTGATGCGCAAGCCGCGTGTCACATGGCTCCAGAAGCCTTGTGCCGGCGCAAGCATGTCCTCAGCGCTGACGCCTGCCTTGTAACGTGCGGCAAGGGCTTCATCCGCCGCTGCGTCGGTCATCGATCCGGTGACGGCAAAGCTGAAGCCTTGCGTCGAGTGCGATTTCAGCGCGATGAACGGACCGTTGCGTGAGATGCCGTCGCCATAGAGAAGCTCGTCGCCGCCGATTGCTTCGAAAGCATCCGGCGTTGCGGTAACGAGATGATAGGCGGCCTGCGGATAGCGATCCCAAAGCCAGGAGGATTGAGGACGGAAGGATATCTGCTTGGCCGCAGCATCGATTTCGATGTTGGCGACGGCTTCATAGTCGCGCTCGCCGAGAACGATATGGCCGAACACCAGGAAACGGCAGGCCTTGCCCTCGACCGTGACGTTCCACTGCATGGCGGGATCATCGCCCGAGGCTGCCGCCGTTACGGTGATGGTGCGGCCGGCAAGCTTGTAGATCCATCTGACATCGCTGAGACCTATGTCGAAAGCGGCGGGCACGCCGAGCAGGCGCCAGCCTTCGCCGAGATCCACGAGGATGCGCAAGCCACTTGCCCGCGTCAGATTATAGGGATCGCGGGAGATCGAGAACAGCTTGTGGAAGGAGGTGTTGCCGATGGTGAGCTGCGCCGCGAAGATGCCCTGCATCCAGCAGGTCGCGCCCAGAGTCTGGTCGTCGAGCAGCATGTTCTGGCCGCTGCGGACGATGGCGCCATGGCGGCGCGCCACGAGGCGTTCCTTTTCGCGCAGCACGATATGACGGTTCAGCGAACCCTCCGGCACAAAGAAGGAATAGAGCTGGCCGTCGATACGCTCTTCCAGCATCCGCTCGGGATAGAGCCGGTCGATGGTCGCGTCATCCAACGGCTCGGTCACGAACAGCGGCGCGTCCTGCACCAGGCTGCGAACCGGTGTCTCCGAGGCAATATCCGTCGCCGTCAGCTGGCCGAGTGCCTGTGGCAAGGCATCGAGACGGACGAGATCGATATCGCTGGAGGCCAAGGGGTGATCGGCAACGAACAGACCGAAGAACGTCGTGGTAGCAGTCGCCTTTGCTACCAGCGTCAGCGGCTTCGACTGGATCGCCGGGCAGGCGACCTCGTGTTGCCGGCGCGTGCTCGCCAGGTTTTCGCCGAAACCCGGCACCATGGGGGCATCGCCGCTTGGAGCCGGCACCATCAGCTGGATCGCATCCGTGGCATAGGCGGCTGCGCCATCCAGGCAGCCCTGCGCCAGCCACGGATTGCGCCCGCCGCCTTGCTTCAGATTTTGCCGGTTCATCACGACCGGCCCGAAGGCGGGATGAGCGGCGATGTGATGATCGATATATTGCGAGGCATAGGCCTCGCTGTTCATCAGGAAACCACGGTCGCCGATGCCGACATCCTGGATCAGCACGAGATCGGCCGAAATTGGCTTGTTCGCCGTATTCTCAAGCGAAACCCGCCAGAACCAGGCGGTATCGCCGGGATGGAGCTGTAGTCGCACCGTATGCCGGACACCTGCCGTCTCGCCGCTCCACCCAAAACTCGTCTCGTCATGGCCGAAGCTGACCACCGCCTTCGGGCCGACGATTTCGACGACTTCAGGCTTTGAACCGCCGATGCGCAGATAAAGCCGTCCGATGCCGCCATAGACAGGCGATCCGAGCACCTGGTTGATCATGATGCCGCCCTGCTGGTCGGCAAAATCGATGGCAAACAGCGTGCCGTTCGGCAAAGCCGATGCGGACAGGCCGGCGCTATTGGTAAGCGTGGAAAGACCGAGTTCTTCGCGCCGAGGCGTCTGAAAGCTGCGCTGGGATTCCGAAGGCATAGTCGGTGTCTCGCTGATTCATGGGTCGGGTGAGCGCACTAGATCACAAGGTGCGGCGCGATCATAGGCGGGAATTTGCCCTCTGAGATCGCAATCTTTCGTGACAATGTTTCCGTCTCAACGATGGTGAATCGTGCTCGCAACCTGATTGGCCGTTCGCACCACAGAGGAAAGATCGGCATCATCCCATGCCTCTTTCGAGAGGCCCTGGATGAGGAACGTCTTGCTCTCGCCCGGCACCAGGTTGACCAGCATATCGTCGACCTCAGCATTCGGGTCGATCCGGTCGGCAAACAGGCAGAGATCGCGCAGGAAGGTTTGCGCCGTGACTGTGACGGCTATACCGTCGGCGGTTTGCGCGGCCTCTATTTCGAAGCGCGGCTGCGGATATTGCAGCTTCATGTCCTTTTCGAAGAACCACCAGGCCTCTGAATCGCCAAGCCGGGCGCGCAGGAATTCGCGCTGCGGATCGCCGGGTGTCGCCACGTCCCTGGGTATCGATATCTCGGCATTTTCGAAGCGGTCGCAGAGGATGCGCCAGACGGAATGATGGGCGAGAAGCGTGCCGTTGAAGTCGAAACGCTCGACGGTGAAGGGCACGCGCCAGAACAGGGTGGCATCATTGACGGCGATGGCGGCAAGGCCGTCGCCGCGTGGCTGGATGGTGAGGAGATGCGGGGCGTAGCTGTTGCGCAGTGCATACCAAAGCGGCTTCTTCCGGCCGCCGCCATCGATTGCCGCCCAGGAGGTCACTGGCCAGCAATCGTTGAGCTGCCAGACGATCGCGCCCATGCAGGTGGGGCGATGCGAGCGCATGTGGTCGACGCCGAAGCTGATGGCGCGCGCCTGATTGAGCTGGGTGACGAAGAGCCAGTCGTCGAAGTTTTCCGGCGCGGGGAACCAGCCTTCCAATCCCTTGAGCAGCTTGTCGTTGCCGGTCGTGGCCTTCTGGTGATGCAGAACACCGGGCGAGGCGGGCGCCCGATCTTTCTCCCGCACGGATGAGGCAAGCGTCCCGTAGGTCGGAGGCGCCTGCCAGCCGAATTCGGAGCAGAAACGCGGGATATAGTTACGGTAGGTCTCGTATCCCACCTCGTTCCAAACATCCCAGATGTGCTTGCAGCCATGCTCGTCGGCATTCGGCGCGATATCCATCGAGCCGGAATAGGGGCTGCCCGGCCAATAGGGCCGCGTCGGGTCGATCTCGGCGACAAGTTTCGGCAAGAGGTCGAGATAATAGCCAGCACCCCAGGGACGATTGGCGAGCACATCCTGCCAGCCCCAATCGAAATAGCCCCAGATGTTCTCGTTGTTACCGTTCCAGAGCACCAGCGAAGCGTAGGGCATCAGCCGGGTAATCGCCTCGCGCGCTTCCGCCTCGATCTCGCTATAGACCGGCTCCTCTTCGGGATAGGCGGCGCAGGCAAAGAGGAAATCCTGCCAGACCATGATGCCGGCGGCGTCGCATTCCTCGTAGAAGGCATCGGTCTCGTAGATACCGCCGCCCCAGACGCGCAGGATATTCATATTGGCGTCGCGGGCCTGGGCAATTCTCTCGCGATAGCGCTCCCGCGTCACACGCGGCAGGAAGCAATCGTCCGGAATCCAGTTGGCGCCACGGGCAAAGACAGGGACGTCGTTGACGATGAGGGTGAAGGCGGAGCCGATCTCATCGGGCGTCGTGTCGAGCCGCACGGAGCGGAAACCGACCCGCCGTTGCCAGCGGTCGAGCACCGCGCCGTCTGACCCCAGAAGCTGGAGGTCGAGATCGTAGAGCGGCTGATTGCCAAGCCCATGCGGCCACCAGACCTGCGGATTATCGACCCGGCATTCCACCAGCGTATGCGTTTCGCCCTGCGCAATGCGGACCTCGGATCGCTTGCCGCCGACCGACATCACGAGTGCGGCGCTATCCATGCCCTCGGCGGCCCATTCGATCTCGACGCGCAGGCGGGCGACGCCGTCGCCGCCCTGCAGGGTAATTTCCGGGCGAACGGTGCCGAGACGCGCCTTCGTCCAGCTCTCGATGGCAACCGACTTCCATATGCCTGCGGTGACGACGGTCGGACCCCAGTCCCAGCCGAAATTACAGGCCATCTTGCGGATGAGGTGGCTCGGGCCGGGATAGTTGGTCGGGATGTCGGCGGCGGTACCAAGTGCTGCGCGCACCGCTTCGCCATGGGCATAGGCGGACTCGAAATCGATGACCAGTTCGTTGCGGCCATCCTTGAGCTTCTCGCGAATATCGAACCGGTAGCTGCGGTGCATGTTGCTCGTTTCACCGAGCAGTGCGCCGTTCAGCTCCAGGCGGGCGGCCGTGTCGAGGCCGAGGCAGGAGAGATCAACCCGATCTGCGTCATCGCTATCCCAGTCGAAGGCCAGGCGATATCGCCAGGCCGAGCGGCCGATCCAATCCTGGGAGATCTCGTTGACGTCGAGATAGGGGTCGGTGATCAGCCGGGCAGACAGCAGATCGACATGCACATTGCCCGGCACGGTGGCCGGGATCGTCGCGGGCAGGGAGGGTGCGGTGGAGGGTGCGCGAAGGCGGGAAAGCGTCCAGCCGGTATCGAGTGCCAGTGTCGTCATGCTTGTCGGTCCGTCATAAGATGGATTGTGTCAGATCTGCCGCGGCTCTTTGGATGGTTGGATGAACTGCAATCCGGCGTGAAGATGACGGTTCATGTGATAGGCGTAGGCAATGCGGTCGCGCTGCTTCAGTGCGGCGATGATGTCGCGATGGTCGTCATAGGCGCTGTCGATAGCGGCGCGGGAGCGCTTTCCTGCTTCCATCAGCCGCTGCAACAATGGCTGCAGAATGCCATAGACTTGTGACACCGTCTGATTGCCGGCAAGGCTCACCAGCGTGGCGTGGAACTTGAAGTCGCATTCGGCGGCATCCGAAAGGTCCGGCGCCAGCTTCATGGCATCGTTGATCGCCTCCAGCCGCACAATGCCGGCATCATCGATATGTTCAAACAGGAGATCGGAGAGATTGACCTCGATCAGTCGGCGAAAACCCTGGATATCGAGGAAGCTTTCGGCGGAAATATCGAGTGCGAAGGAGAACTGCTCCATCAGCGCTTGCTGACGCCGATCCGTGATGACGGCCCCGACCTTCTGCCTGCTTTCGACGATGCCGTATGCCTTCAGCATGCGGATCGCTTCGCGCACGGTATTGCGGCTGCTGTTGAACATTGCCGCCAGCTCGATTTCCGAGGGCAGGGCGTCGCCGAGGCCGAGATTGCGCTCACGCATCAGCCGCCGGATCGCATCGACCACCTGGTCCACCGCCGATCCCTTGTCCCCGATCTCTGCGATTTCCGTCGCCATGCATCCTCCGTCTCGAAGAGGATATTGTTGGTCAATAAGAGATGTCAAGCGGGATAAGGGTGGCAATGGAATGGACAATCTCGGATCTGGCATTATGTTGACCAACAAATCAGGAGATATCACATGGAGAGTTGCTGGCGTTGGTTCGGGCCTAGGGATCTAGTTCCACTCATTCACGCCCGCCAGGGCGGGGCGACGGGCGTCGTGACCGCGCTGCACGAGATTTCCTACTCACGCACATGGGCGCCGGAGGAGATCGAGGCGCGCAAGGCCCTCGTGGCAGCGGCCGGCATGCGCTGGAGCGTCTGTGAATCGATCCCGATCCCGAGCGCCATCAAGCTTGGTGGCGCTGGCGCTGCGAAGGCGATCGGCGTCTGGAAGGATACGCTGGTCAATCTCGCCCGCTCCGACATCAGGACGATCTGCTACAATTTCATGCCGGTGGTCGACTGGACACGCACGGATCTGCGTTTCGAGATGCCGACGACGGCGCTGGCGCTTCGCTTCGACATGGTGGAATTCGTCGCTTACGACGTCTTTATTCTCCGCCGAAAAGGCGCCGAGACGAGCTACGCGCCGGAGATTCTGCAGCGCGCGGAGCAGCGGCTGAAGGGGCTTTCCGAGGAAGCGGTTCAGCGGCTTGAAAGCAATATCATCGCCGGTCTTCCCGGTGGCGAGGACAGCTATGGCCGGGAGGCCATTCGTGCTGAGATTGCCGCCTTCGACGGCGTGACGGCCGACGATCTTCGGGCGAACCTTGACAATTTTCTGCGCGAAGTGGTGCCGGTTGCGGCGGAGGTTGGCGCAAGGCTTGCCATCCATCCCGACGACCCGCCGATTTCTCTGTTCGGCCTGCCGCGCGTGGTCTCGACGGCTGAGGATCTGCGCCGCATCGTCACCAGCGTTGATGATCCGGCGAATGGCCTGACGCTTTGCGTCGGCTCTCTCGGTTCGCGTGCCGACAACGACGTGCTTGCCATTGCCCGCGAGTTTGCGCCGCGCATCAATTTCGCCCATCTTCGCGACGTGGCGATCGAGCCGGACGGTTCCTTTGTCGAAGCGTCCCATCTCGAGGGCCGCAGCGACATGTACGCCATTCTGCGCACGCTTCTGGCGGAAGAGGCCCGGCGTCGGGCCGAGGGCCGTGCGGATCATCTGATCCCGATGCGCCCCGATCATGGCCATCTGATCGCTGACGATGTCGATAAGCCGACCAATCCCGGCTACTCACTGATCGGGCGTCTGAAGGGGTTGGCGGAACTGCACGGCGTCATTCATGCCATCGGCAAGACGGATGAGTTCTCGCGACATTGGCGGCGGTTTTAGAAATCGGACGGAGCTTATATTTCCAATTTGCCTTCCGCCGAGAATTCGAAGTTGCCAGCACCGGTGAACAGTACATCCTTGGTCAATCGGGTGTCGACGAAACTGCAATTTTCGAACCGCAACCGGATCGCGACGGCTTCCGAAAAGTCAACGTCGACAAAGCTGCAGGAAGAGAAAACCGTTCGGGACAGGT
This sequence comes from Rhizobium sp. AP16, assembly GCF_000281735.1. Classification (NCBI taxonomy): domain Bacteria; kingdom Pseudomonadati; phylum Pseudomonadota; class Alphaproteobacteria; order Hyphomicrobiales; family Rhizobiaceae; genus Rhizobium; species Rhizobium sp. AP16. The sequence goes on from NZ_AJVM01000066.1 coordinate 102,901, forward strand.
CGACCCTGAAAAACCGCATCGCGTGCACCGTGCATGCTTTGAATTCGCAATCCAGTATATCGGCCTTTGAGGTCGATACCGACTCGAACCTACAGTTTTCGATCCTGTTGCCGATCCAGGTGCAGCCATGCAGTGCTTCCGCTCCGGAAAAATGCGCGCCCCGCAGAACCGACATAGCGATGGTCTTCCCGCTCAGATCGAGGCCGTGCCACGCAATGTCCGAGAGGTCGGCATTGCTCAGGTCGATACCGCCTTCCCGCGCCTGAGCCGCAAGATTTGCTTCGAGATCCTTTTGGGAGACAATCTTCATGATTGGCGGAAAATGACGTTGTTATCAGGACTTGGCAAGGCTCAGCATATTTGAGCCTGTTCATCGGCGGCGAAAATCAATACCACCCCCGGTCATTCAAGGCGATATTACGCCTCTTCGGGAAGTCGCTGACAAACAAAGCGCATGGTTGCGTATTTGGTAAGCTTTTGCTTAAAGTTTAAGCTAGTATAGCATTTTGATTTTGTTTAACTTTTTTAATTATGACTATCGCGTTCCGTATCATTTCAACGCAAATTGGCTAGGTCGATCCGCACATGAATTCCGTTTGGCCCGACACTCCGAACGATGACTTTCGGTCGCTATTCGAGACGCATCCCTCGCCGATGTGGGTCTACGATCCCGAGACGCTGAAATTCCTGATCGTCAACGATGCCGCCCGCGATCTCTATGGCTATCGCCATGAGGATTATATCGGCATGACGGTTCTCGACATCCGCCCGCAGAAAGAGCGCGAGCGTATGCTTGATGCCATTCGGCGCCGGACGGATGTGGAGAAGGCAGAGCGCTGGACGCATCTGAAAGCTGACGGCGAGACATTCGAGGTGCTGACCTACGGCCGCGAAATCCGTTTTGACGGCAAGGCGGCGATCCTTGCGATCGTCCAGGATCGCACGGAGGTCAATGCCGCACGGCGCCAAGTCACCGATACCCGCTCGCTGCTCGACAGCATCGTCGACAATCTGCCGGTCGGCGTTTTCGTCAAGGACATGGCGGAGGACGGTCGCTATATCCTGTTCAACGAGGCCTGCGCGGCCGCCATCGGGCGTCCGGCAAAAGATGTTGTCGGCAAGAACGACCAGGCGGTTTTCCACGCGGAGCAGATCGCGGCATTCCGTCAGCAGGATGAACGCACCTTCGAAACGCCATCGACCGTCAGTTTCGAAGAAACAGTCCGGGGTATGGATGGCGTCACGCGCATCCTGAGGACAGCGAAGCGGGCGCTGCCTGCGCCGAAGGGCGAAGCGCCGCGCTACCTTCTCGGCATTTCCCAGGATGTCACGGAGGAACGCGGCGTCGAGGCAAAGCTTGCGCATCTCGCCATGCATGATTCCCTCACCGGTCTTCCGAACCGCGCCTTCTTCTCCGAAAGCATCGTCCGGCAGGTGGCCTCCGCCACTCCGGAAACACCGATCGCGCTGCTTTACATCGACATCGATCATTTCAAGCACATCAACGACAGCAAAGGGCATGCCGCCGGCGACACGCTTCTGCGCCAGGTCGCGCAGCGGCTTCTGCGGCTTGCCGAGAAAAGTGATCTTGTCGCCCGTCTTGGCGGCGATGAATTCGCGCTGGTGCTGAGGATGACCGATGCCGATCGGGCACAGCGCTTTGCCGATCTGCTGCTGCTGTCGCTTGCGGCCCCCTTCGATCTCGACGGCGTTCGCGAACATGTCACCTGCAGCATCGGCATCGCGATGGCGCCGGACCATGCGGACGATGCCGATGTCCTGATGCGCGACGCGGACCTGGCGCTTTATGCGGCCAAGGGCAGCGGCCGGTCGACCTATCGTTTTTACCAGACCGAGATGCGGCTAGAGGCGGAGCGGCGCCATCAACTCACCGTCGAGCTTCGCGAGGCGTTGCAAAACGGCGAATTCGAGCTTTATTATCAGCCGATCATCCGGCTGGACAATGACGGCCTGTCCGGCTTCGAGGCGCTGATCCGCTGGCGGCACCCGGAGCGTGGGCTGATCCCACCGATGGAGTTCATCCCCGTTGCCGAGGAGACCGGCATGATCGTGCCGATCGGCGAATGGGTGCTGCGGGAGGCATGCCGCACTGCTGCACGATGGCCGAGCCACCTGAAGATCGCCGTCAATCTGTCTGTCTATCAATTCCGGCATGCAGGCCTGCTCGCCACCGTCGTCTCGGTGCTGGATGAGACGGGACTGCGTCCCGAACGGCTAGAGATCGAAATCACCGAATCCGTCCTGCTCTCCGAGGTTGAGCAGAGCCTGCATTTGCTGCGCGCCTTGAAGGAGCTCGGCATCCGCATTGCCATCGACGATTTCGGCACAGGCTATTCCTCGCTCAGTTATCTGCGTTCCTTCGCCTTTGACAAGATCAAGCTCGATCGCAGCTTCGTTGCCGGCATCGAGACCGATCCCGGCAATCTCGCGATCGTCCGCGCCGTCGTCGGCATCGCCTCCGGATTCAATGCCATGACGTTGGCCGAGGGCATCGAGACGGAAGAACAGCTGGGGAAATTGCGGGCCGAGGGCTACAGCGAAGTGCAAGGTTTCCTGCTCGGCCGGCCTATGCCGCGACAGGATGCGGAGGCGCTGATTTTTGGCGAAAAGCGCCCCATGAAGCGGGTTTCATCGCTTTGAGGTGACGGGAACGAAGACGTTCCAGTGTTTCTCCCAACTGTCGTGGACCGTCCTGCCGCAGCTCACCGCGACATTCGGTGCGGACAGGCCATAGGTCTTGGGAACCCACTTGGTCGTCAAGGGAACGGCACATCGCGGCACCTGAATCTTCAGGTTTGGGTCAAGCACCTCCCAATGGGTGCCACGAGACAGATTTTCCGTGGCGATGAATTGTCTCGCCTCTTCCCTGATTTCGAACAGGCCGTGCTTCACGCCGTTCGTCCTGTCATCCTCTATGCCCCGATAGACGGCTTCGGATGCCGGACAATTCTGAGCGGTGGTGACCATCAGGCATAGGGAGAGCAGCACTGTTCGCGGTCGGTCCATATGCTTCTCGCCTTTCATTCGGATGCGAAGTGTTCTGCCATGAAATGATCAAATGGAAAATATTTGGCGTCGCCTGTCGGGAAACGTGATCGGTCATCGTCCTTGGGGCAGCCCGTCGACGGGCGCAATGTTCAAACCTGTTCCGAGGAGACGATCATGACCGATGCAGAACAATCATCCCAGCCCAATATCCCGGCCAAGGGCGGCCTGGTGACCTATGTGATGGTGGATGGCGCCGTGAAGGCCGCCGAATTCTATGAACGCGCCTTCGGCGCCGAGCGTGCCTTCATGTATCCGGCCGATGAGCAGGGCCGGACGATGCATATCCATCTCTATGTCAACGGCAGCTCGCTGATGCTGGGAGATTTTTATCCTGAACATGGCTTTGGAGTGGAAAAGCCGCAGGCCTTCTCGCTGCAACTGCTTGTCGACGACCTCGATCCCTGGTGGGCGCGTGCCGTCGAGGCCGGAGCGGAGGTGATCATGGAGCCGCAGGTGATGTTCTGGGGCGATCGCTGGGGCCAGCTTCGCGATCCCTTCGGTGTCACCTGGGCGATCAACGCGCCTGTGAAGGCATAGTCTCTCCTTCCGATCAGTCGGAGAGCAAGGCCCGCGTTAGCGGATGCGCTGGATCGGCAAGCCCGTCCAATATGGTGAAATGATTCCGGTCCGGCTCGACGATGGTTGCCGCCGCCGCGCCGAGACCGGTCCAGATATTGGCAAGCAGGGTGCTCTGACGGACGAATTCGGAGCGCTCTGCGCCGCCGACCCAGCAGGTGAGGCGGAGGTTGTCCATCGGCTCCAGCAGCGCCGGGCTCTCGGCCATGGCTTCCGCCTCGTCGATGCGCAGTTGCTGGTTCATGGCTCGCCTCATGATTGGGCGTAGATCGTGCAGGCCCGATATGGACAGCACATGGCGGATGCGGATCTGGATCGGTGCGGCAAGCGGCGAGGTGGCGGTGACCATGCGGGTGGCGAGCTGGCCGCCGGCCGAATGCCCTGTGAGGATCAACGGACCATCGATCATCTCGGCCGCAGCGCCGATCGCCGTGGCGATTTCCTTTGCGATGGCGGTGATGCGTATCTCCGGGCAAAGCGTGTAGGAGGGCATGGCGACGGCGTAGCCGTGGGCGATGGGGCCTGCCGCGAGATGCGACGAATAGCTCTTGTCCAGTTCCAGCCAGTAGCCGCCATGGACGAAGACGACCAATCCCTTCGGTTTCTCGGAAGGTAGGAAGAGATCGAAGCGATTGCGCGTGCCGGGTCCGTAGGCAAGGTCGAGCCTGGCTCGTCCGTCCGCAATCAGGCTGTCGCGAAAGGCCTGTGCCGGTCCCACCCAGGCCGCCGGCCAGCGGTCTCCATCAACGACATAGGCGCCGTTGGTATAGGCAACGTCCCAATCGCTGATCCTGAAATAGCTCATTGCCCGATCTCCAGGTTCTTGCCAGTGCTCAGGTCACGGCGGAGCGCACGGCAAAGCGTGCTTCCTGCCAAGATCCGCTGCTCAGAATATCCTCCAACACGCCGGCCGCCTGCCAGACATCGCGGTAGCTGACATAAAGCGGCGTGAAGCCGAAGCGCAGGGTCGACGGCGCACGGAAATCGCCAATGACGCCGCGCTCGATCAGCGCCTGCATGACTTCATAGCCGTTGTCATGGATGAAGGAGACCTGGCTGCCGCGCTTTTCGCTATCGCGCGTGGTGTCCAGCACGACGCCATATTGGCCGCATTTCGCCTCGACCAGGCGAATGAAGAGATCGCTGAGCGCGATGCTCTTCTGGCGCAGCATGTTTAGATCGACCTCGTCCCAGATGCCGAGCGCGCCCTTTAATGCTCTTAGCGACAAGACCGGCGGCGTGCCGCAGAGGAAGCGCTTGATGCCGTCGCCTTCGGCAAAGCCCTGCTCGAAGGCGAAAGGCCGGGCATGGCTCCCCCAGCCGCTGAGCGGCTGGACGATCGAGGCATGATGGCGGTGCGCGGCATAGATGAAGGCTGGCGCGCCGGGTCCGCCGTTCAGATATTTATAGGTGCAGCCAACCGCGAAATCGGCGTTAGCTCCATCGAGGCCGACCGGCAATGCGCCGGCGCTGTGGCAGAGATCCCAGATGACCAGCGCACCGGCCTCGTGGATCCGGCGCGTCAGTGCCGCCATATCGCGCAGCGCACCTGTCTTGTAGTTGACGTGGTTGACGAGGACGGCGGCGGTCTGGTTGTCGATCAGGTTCTCGATATCGTCGGCATCCCGGTCTTCGAGGCGAAGTGCGGTGCCCGGCCGCGTGGAAGTGACACCTTCGGCCATATAGAGGTCAGTCGGAAAACTGTCGCCCTCGGCGACGATGACGCTGCGATCAGGGCGCATCGCCAAGGCGGCGTGCAAGGCCTTGTAGATATTGATCGACGTAGAGTCGGCGACCACGGTCTGGCCGGATGCCGCCCCGATCAGCCGGCCGATACGGTCGCCGAGTTCGAGCGGCAGCTGGAACCAGCCGGCGCTGTTCCAGCTGCGAATGAGGCCATTACCCCATTCCTCCATCATCGCCTGCTTGAGTTCCGTGAAGACATCATGGGAGGCAGCGCCAAGCGAGTTGCCGTCGAGATAGATGACGCCGTGGGGCAGGGCGAAGCGGCTGCGGAAGAAGCGCAGCGAATCGGCCTCGTCCATGGCCTCGATGGCGGCGAGATCGGGAAGGCTGTCCATGTTACTGGCCTCTTTATTCGCGAATGGTTTCCCGGGACGGCGCACCGCCACGGCTGCGGCGGATGCTCGGCAGCGCCAGCATGATCAGCACAAACAGGCCGGTGGCGAGCTTCAGGTTCGATGGTGGCAGGCCGGCGGCAAGGCAGAGCGACACGAGCTGGTAGTAGATGATCGAGCCGACGAAAGGCGCGAGCAACTGCCGCAACACGGTCTGCTTGCCGGTGAAGGCCTCGCCGATCATCAGGGCAGCCAGGCCGTTGATGAGGATGCCGATGCCCATGTTGACGTCGGCAAAACCCTGCGACTGCACCATCAGCGCGCCGCTGGTGGCGGAAAAGGCGCTGGCAAGGCCGACGCCGCCGATGGTCGCGGCCCAGACATTGATGCCCTGCGCCTCGGCCATATCCGGATTGGCGCCGACGGCGCGCATCGCCGTGCCCTTCTCCGTCTTGAAATAGAGGTTGAGGGCAATGAGGACGACGAGGGCGATCACGCCGGCGACGATGATCTTGCTCGCCGGAAAGCCCGGCTGCGTCAGCGGCACCCAGTCGAACACGGTCGGCGAGCCGAAGACCGAGAGGTTCGACTTACCCATGATGCCGAGATTGATGCTGTAGAGCATGGTCGACATCAGGATGCCGGCGAGCAGTGTGTGGATGCGGAAACGCAGGTGAATAAAGGCCGTGCAGCAGCCGGCCGCAAGCCCAACGGCGAAGGCGGCGACGATCGCGAGCGGCGGCGTCACGCCCGCGGCTAGCAGGATGCCGCAGATGCAGCCGCCGAGCGGAAAGGCGCCCTCGCTGGTCAGGTCCGGAAAGCTCAGCATGCGGAAGGGGATCATGATGCCGAGCACGACGAAGCTCAGGATGAAGCTCTGCGCCAGCGTGACCGGGATCAGCGAGATGAAACTCGAAACGGTTGTCTGAATGAAGTCCATGATATCAGCTCACCAGCAGCATGCGGTCGGTCTTGACGGCGAAATGACCGATCAGCTCGGGCACGGTGATCCGGCGTTTTCCCTCGCCGGTGATCTCGAGATGCACACGGCCGGCGTCGAGCATGATGATGCTGTCACCGAAATCGACGGCGTGCTGCATGTTGTGCGTTACCATCAGCGTCGTCAGCTTCAGCGCCTCGACCGTGCGAACTGTCGCCTGCATGACGATATCGGCGGTGCGCGGATCGAGCGCTGCCGTATGTTCGTCGAGCAAAAGGACATCCGGCGAACCGCCGACGGCCATGATCAGCGATAGCGATTGCCGCTGGCCGCCGGAGAGCAGCTCCACCTTCGTATCTAGCCGGTTTTCCAGGCCGAGGCCGAGAACAGACAGCCGTTCTCTATATATGGCAAGCCGGGATGCGTTGAGACCGGGGCGCAGGGCGCGCTTCTTGCCGCGCAGTTCGGCGAGCAGCATGTTTTCGGCAACCGTCATGCTGGCGGCGGTGCCCTTCATCGGATCCTGGAAGACGCGGGCGAGCCGTGCGGCGCGCTTGTGCACGGGCGAACCGGTAACGTCGTCGCCATTGATGATGATCTGACCGGAATCGAGGCTGAGCGCGCCCGAGATCGCGTTGAGCATGCTGCTCTTGCCGGCACCGTTCGAGCCGATGACCACGCCGAATTCGCCTGACTTGAGCGACAGGGTGAGGCCGTCGAGGGCGACCTTCTCGTCCGGCAGTCCCTTGTAGAAAACCTTGCGCGCGGATTTGATGTCCAGCATCCGTGCCTCCTTGAAAAAATGGCGGCGTTGGCCACGCCGCCATGTCTGCTGAATTGTCTGTCGAAGATGCCGCTTGTCAGTTGACGAAGCAATTGCAATCGGCAAGTTCGGCCGGCACCTCGGCGCCGAAGGCCTTCAGAACCGTCTTGTTGATCAGCGGCGCATGGTCGGCATAGGCCGGACGCACCGGGGCGATCGTCTTCGGATCCGCGCCCTTCAGGATCTGCGCGGCGATCTTGCCGGCATTCTCGCCGACCTGCTCGTAATTGACCGCGAAGCTTGCCGGTACGATACCGCTGCGAACCGCGGCGTCATCCGAATTGACGATCGGGATTTGAGCCTGGCGGGCAGCTGCGGAAACGGCGGTGATCGCCGGCTGCAGCAGGTTGGAGGCGGGCGTGTAGATCACGTCGGCCTTGCCGGCCAGCGATGCGATGCGCTGCTGGATGTCGTTGACGCTGTCGACGCCGACGGGAACGACTTCGAAGCCGGCAGCCGGGGCTGCTTCCTTGACCTTTTCGAGCAGGGCGACGTCATTGGCTTCGCCCGGATTGTAGGGCAGGCCGAAGCGCTTGGCGTTCGGCAGCAGCTTCTTGGTGAAGGTCATGATGGCGGCGATATCCTGCAGGTCGGATGCGCCGGTGATGCCCTCGTCGCCCGCGTTCCAGGAAGGTGTGAGCTTGGCGGCGACGGGATCGGTCACGGCCGAGAACACGATCGGGATGCCGGAGCCGGCGAGCGCCTTCTTGGCGATCTGCGAGACCGGCGTGGTGACGGTGTACATCAGCTTCGGATGATCGGACTGCAGCTTGGCGATCATCTGCGGCACCAGCGAAGCGTCGAAGCTGGTGTTGCTCTCGGTGTAGACAACGTCCTTGCCCTCAACGAAGCCATTGTCGGCCAGGGCCTTCTTGAAGCCGGCGATCGAGGCGTTGAGCTGCGGATGCTCGCCGAAATTGGCGATGGCAACCTTGATCGGCTCGGCCGCCGCAGTCGCGACGCTCGCCATGAACGCGCTGGCGAGAACGAGCCCGGACAGCCATTTGGACGTGGATTTACGCATGATTTCCCTCCCGGATGTTGTAAGCAGCCGTGTTTAATCGGCCTTGTTGCGGCGGATCATAGCGCCTGCCGTGTCTCTGTCAATTTCTGATATATGATATGCACCATCAGAACCTTTGATATATATTTTTGCTCCAGAGCCGTTTTATATATAATTTCAGGACTCCGACGACCGGGACGAATACCATGCAGGACAAGGACTCGTTGACCAAGACGGAAGCGGCCTATTGGCTGCTGCGGCGGGATATTCTCAACACGAAGCTCAGGCCCGGCGCATCGTTGAAGCTCAGCGCCCTGCGGGATGCTTATGGTGTCGGCTGGACGCCTTTGCGCGAGGCGCTGTCGCGGCTGGAGGCCGAGAAGCTCGTCACCGCCGTCAGCAATCGCGGCTTCGCCGTTGCACCGGTATCGCGCGCCGAGCTGGAAGACCTGATGCGGGCGCGCATGGTCGTCGAACTGCCGTTGCTGCTGGAATCGATCGAGAGGGGCGGCCCGGACTGGGAATCCGCCGTCGTCACCGCTCACTACCGCCTGTCGCGCTGCAAGATCGTCCCCGATGCCGCTTCCGAGGAAATGGCCGACGAATGGGACGAGAAGCATACGGCCTTTCACGCCGCGCTGATCAGCGCGGCATCATCGAACTGGCTTCAGCGCTTCCAAAGCACGATTTCCGACCAGCTCCGCCGCCATCACCGCTTCCTCGGCCTGGCGCCGACACAGCGCGCCGCGGCCGGCCTGACGATCGGCTACGAAAAGGCGGTCGCCGCTTTGCGCGACGCTATGGCGATGGAACACCATACGACGCTGATGGAGGCGGCGCTCGACCGAGATATCGAGCGCGCCAGGATGCTGATGACCGAGCATATCGGTTATACGTTGCAGGTGTATATCCGCTCCGAGGATGAGATTGGGTAGCGCTACAGTATCCAAACATCGCACATAATTCTATGATATCAATTAGTTATGTTGATGCATTAGCCGATTTGACGCTATCATTATCCTCCGGTTTCCGATTGCGGTGGTATCCCGGTGGTATCTCGCTCAAAGTCCTGGAGGCGGCAAATGGGCAAACGAAGTGCTGTGCTGCTGACGAAGCGCGTCGTCGATGCGGCTCAACCCAATCGTGAACGTTACCACGTTTGGGATAGCGAGCTTTCAGGCTTTGATCTCCGCGTTGGTCCTACAGGCGTGAAGACTTTCATCCTCAGGTATCGAGCAGATGGTGGCGGTCGATCAGCCACCCAGCGCATCTTGACTATCGGACGTTTTGGTTCAGTCACCGTTGAGCAAGCAAGAAAACTCGCCAAGGCTAAGCTCGGTGGCGTTGCGGCTGGGGAAGATCCGGCCGGTAATCTCCGGGCAAGGCGCCGAGAGATGACGATCAGTGCGCTCATCGATTTTATGAGAAGGAGGGCTGCGTCGTCCAGCGCGGCTGGCGGCAAGGTGAGCCGATGAAGGCAAGAACCAAGACGGCGATGTCACGTTGTTCGCT